>QFBQ01000024.1 GCA_003265885.1 Candidatus Marinamargulisbacteria bacterium SCGC AG-343-D04 | reverse complement strand
GATTAAAGCTAAAAGTAATTTTAATGATAATTTAAAAACAAAGTTTCAAACGTATGCGTTTTATAGAGTGAGAGGGGAAATCATGGATAAAATTCGTCATGAATGGAATTATAGATTGCCCAAAGATTACCAAGAAAGAAGAAAGAAATTGCAGAATAAGTTAGCCTCGTTTATACAAGAGTCGATGGACGAACAGACATCAAGTTCAGATAAATCACTCTATGATATTATCGATAAAGCATCTGTTGTGCATTTTTTGAATTATGAGTTTGGAGATTTGGAATCAAAACAAAAAGGAATGAAGAATCCTGAAGAGGAGCAGGTGGATGAATCTCATGACTATATTTGGGATCAAATCGAGACCTTGTCTGATGAGGAGAAGCTCATTATAGATTTGTTTTATGTTAAAGGGATGAAACAAGTTGAAATTGCAGAATATTTGAATTACTCTAAAACTAAGGTGTGTCGAATTCATATGCACCTTTTAGATAAGCTTAAGACTAAATTAAAAAAATTAAATGTTGAAAATGGGGTGTTAGAATGACAGTTCTATTTAAAACTATAGTGATTCTTTTTATATCACAATCTTTAATAGCTCAAACCGACATGAGTAGTATTTTGTATGATAATTCTGTTCAAGCATTAGAAGAGGCCGTGAAAAAGGCAGGAAGAAAACATGCTCTTTATTCTTATAATATTGCGAACGCAACAACTCCTGATTTTGAGCCTATTTTATACCCAGAAGATCAAGCTGAGTTAGAAAGCATGGCTCCTATGGACAGAGAGTATTTTCAAAAGGTTTTGATAGAGCATATGTCGACCAGTTTAGCGAGAAATAGAAATTTTCATGCTGCCTACTTATCTCTTTATAAAAAGAAGTTTGAAATTTATCGACAAGTGGCAACATTAGGAAAAAAATAATGACAAAAATAATACAGTGTATGGTTTTAAGCATAATTCTATCGACAGTATCGTATGCTCAAATCAACACACTTGAAGAAGCAATGTCCATTAATATGTCCGGGATATTGGCACAGCGTTTTAAAATGGCAATCGTGGCAGAAAATATTGCTAATTTAATGACATTAAAAGATGAAGAAACAGGATTGCCGTATCAAAAGCAGTATGTAGAATTAGAAGCATCAGATGTTGGAGTAAAAATAGTAGATGTTGCAAAGAGTACAGAACCTTTTGGCCGATATTTTGATCCTGCAGCTCCACAATCAGATGAAGACGGATATTTTTATTTGCCGAATGTAAATATGCCTAATGAAATGGTAACCTTAAAGCATACAGAAGCGATGTATGAGGCTAATATTAACGCATTTAAGTTAACAAAAACGATGTATCAATCAGCAGTGGAGTTATTAAAATGAGTCAAGGAATTTCTGCAATTGGAGTTAACAGTAGCTCTTCTTCTATCAATAATAATGTAAGAGGGAGTGTAGCTCCGAAAATACCTTTTCAGAATGTTTTAGATGATGTGTTGAAAAATAGTCACAATGAAGAGGTAAAAGGCATTGAATATAATTTTAATCAGAAAAGAAGGATTGATTCAAAAGATAAATTTTCTGAATTAATTGCACAAGGAGTGCCGACTCAAAATATAGAAAATGTATTTCAGGATATAGAAAATAGGCGTAGAAGACAGATAAATCAAACTGAGGAAGAAAATCCGGAACTAGCCTTGTCGACAAATCGAATGGATGTGACTCCGTTTCAAATGTTTATAGATAAGGCTGTTGAAGTATTAGAAAGTATCAGTGAGCAAGATTATAAGGTTAATGATTTAACCGAGCAGTATTTGCAAGGAAAGGTATCTATTGATGAAGTGAGTATGGAAATTACAAAACTAAACTTGGCGGTATCTTTTGCCACAACGGTTCTTTCAAGTGTGACACAAACCTTTAAAGAAATTACACAGATACAAATATAATAAGTCGATCATTCTATTAAATTCACAATAGCGCATCTAAATTTTATGTATTATTTGACAGTTGTATAGTAAAATAAACATAGGGGTAGAATCTGTTTTATATGGAAAGTGGTTAAGTCATTAATGATGAGTTGAGGGATAAAAAAGCAAAGACCCCTCCGATAATTTAGGAAATAAAGTGTATGGCTGAAGAAGCATTTGATGACGAAAATATAATAGACGACATTACTGCTGAGGAGGATTCCGAAGCTAAAGACGTGGTTATTCCAGAACAAAAAAATAATAGACAGACGATCATTATTATCTCCGTAGTGGCTGTCATTGTTTTAGCCACGGTTTTATTTTTTGTTTCTAGTGGAGGCAGTGGAAGTAAAAAAAGTAAAAAATCTGCTGTCGTAGATTCTTCTGTGATGGTTGAAGAACAAAAAAAAGAAGCTAAAAAGAAGAAGAAAGTTAAGTATGTTAAAATGTTTAATCAGCTTGAAGGGGGAGAAACTAGCAAGATTTTAAAGCATTTAAGTATTCATGATATTACGTTTAAAACAGAACAGGCGGGGAAAAAATATTCCATATTTGTAGATAGAGACCAAATTGATGAAGCAAGAAATTTGTTAGCGATGAAGGGACTTCCTTCTGGGACCTTCAAAAAAGGTTTTGAATTGTTGGACAATGCTCAAACATTAGGGGTTACGGAATTTGATAAACGGATACGTTTTTTTGAGAGCCTTATCTGGAGAATTAGAAAAGGCCATTATGCAGTTGGATATTATTGAATCTGCAAAAGTACAAATTGTGTTACCTGAACAGCGTTTATTTACAGTGACTCAGCCTCCCGTGACCTCATCCATCATTATTCGAATTATAAAGGGCTACGAGATTTCAGATGAAGTGGTGTTTAGTATCATTCAGCTAGTGTCGAATTCTGTAGAAAATTTACAGCCGGAAAATGTTTCGGTCGTTGATACAGATGGAAATTTATTGTCAGACGGAATTTTTGAACGATTAGCATCGAAACGAGCGGGGACTTTTGTGGAAGAAGAAAAGAAACAAAAAGTACTTGAAGCTGTGATCAGTCGTGAAGAGGCGATTGGAAGTCCTATCATCCCTAATTATGATCGCATTCAAGAGTGGTTTGAAATTAAGTGGAAGTTTGAAGATAAGTTAAAGAAAAAAACAGAAAAGCAGTTGTATGGAGTTTTACCGATAACATCGTTTAAGGTGGAAGTAACCTCTGATTTAGGGCCTTTAGAAAATGGAAATATTGTAGATATTAAACGTCAAACAATAAGTGTTGTTGTGGATGGATTAGATGAAGAGGTCTATATTGACCAAGCATTGAAGCAGCAAATATTTGCGACGGTTGCAGGAGCGGTAGGGTATGTAAGGGGCAGAGATAGCATTCAATTAAGTATTGCAGAATTTCCCATATATACAGAAGAAGAAAAAAGGGCGATCATGCAGAGACATGCCCAAAAAGGCATTCTCAATTATTTGTTTATGATACTTTTAGGGGGGGCACTTTTAGGAGGTCTGTTTTTTGGAGCTAAAAAAATCAGATCTATTCTGAAAAAACGAAAAAAAGAAAAAGAAGAAATGGAAGAAAAAGAAATAGAATTAGAAGGTGAGTTAGAAGACTTTGAAGAGCTTCCAGAAGATGTTAAAGGAAATGATGAGAAAATTACAGAAATTAAAGAAGTGGCGTCAACAAACCCTAAAATTTTAGCGACAGTCATGGAAGAGTGGATAGTAGGGGGAGCTAAAGAAGTTGAAACAGAAGTAGCAGAAGAAGAACCTATAGAAGAGCCTATAGAAGAACCCATAGAAGAGGTGACCCCCTAATGTTAACAGGTAAGCAAAAAGCCCAATTTTTGATTAGTTTATTAGAAGACAGCAGTAATGAGGTGTTATCTCAGTTGAAGCCTGATATTGCGGCTGATTTTTCATCTAATTTAGAAGATGTTCCAAAACTGAACGACACAGAGTTATCAGACTTTTTAGATGAGGCCTTAAAGGAAATCCAGATTAAGCAACAGAAGTCTACACTGGATCTTATAGAGGGGGACGGAGAAAGCTTTGATGAGTTAGAAGAAGGAGACGCCCATTCTGATTTAGATATGGAGATGGAAGAAGAACCTGTAGAGCTTTCGACATATCCTAAAGAATATAGAGCAATTGAAACTATTATAAAACACCTGGAAAAGCAATCGGATCAGATTAAGGCCTTTTTTCTTCATTATGCGGAAGATCCATTAAAAACAGATATTAAAGAGCAGTTATCTGAACAGACCTTAGAACGACTCAACAGTGTGAGTGTTAATAGCACGCCCATTGCAAAAAAAGTCTTTGATAAAGTATTTGCAAACATTGTTTTGAAAACAGAAAGTGAAATGAACCCGGAAGAAGACGAAGAAAGTACGGAAGAAGAGTTAGGGGATCTTTAAGGTATAAAAACTCCTGAACGAAGCGTTTCGTGGAAGACGTGAGTCATTGTATAGAAAAAAGGTCTTCGGCTAGTGTTGGGTAATTTGGATCCCTGCTTATTTTCTTTTTTACAGCATATTCCAGCAACTATAGATGAGTTTAAGGCATTTGAGAAGCAGCGTTATGTAAAATAATTTCAGTCAATGTTGGTCTCAGGAATTTTGTTGCAGCCGTCACGATATGAGGCATGTTTTACGACCGATGATGCAAAGGGATTCGGAATTAAATGAAATGATTACTTGCGAGGAACATATTGAGGAGGAGGAACTGCATCTTCAGGCTTTAGATAACGTTTTATGACTTCAACTCTTGTAGAGGGGTAAAGATGTGATTGTGCTGTTATATGAGGCAAAATATATTTTTTGAAAATGTCTTTTAATTTTCTTAATTCTAATAGTATTTCATGATCATCTTGATCCTGTTCGATTTGTTTGGTTAACAGGGATACGTCATTAATAGCCAGACGATTTTTACTTTGAAAATGATTGATACACTTAAGTAGAAGCAGAGTAGTGTTGTTTATAAGTTGATGATCTTCATCGCTAAGACCTGAGTTGGGAAAAGACCCATCGTGTTGTATAAAATGATTATTCATTAATATTTCCCCATTTTTAGGGTTATGTAGCAATAGTTCGAATAATTTGTCTGTAAAATCCAATTTTTTTTCAGTTGTATCACCTTTATATAGACTACATATTGTTGTTCGTAATGTTTGTAAAGTATATGTGTTTGTGCGGGGAGTAGCTATTTTGTGTTGGGGGGTAGGTCTCTGGCCCAGATTCCTCTGTAATGAACTTGACATATCTAGTCTCCCTAATATTATTTCTTATCTTGTAAATATAATTCCCATAAAAAGAAACAGATAAACAAAAAAAGGGTAATAATGATTAAGAGAGAGTGATGCCCCATCTAAAGCTGAGGAAACATCGAAATGGTTTTCTAGAACAAAGATGGAAGCAGTCCATTACGAATGGATGGAATCACATTATTTGAAAAAGAGACGTTTAAACTGACCTTAATGAGGATGTTTGAAGTTTGAGAAAAAGGAGATATTTATTAAGTGAGGAATATGCGGAAAAAGAAAAGATAATATTGAGTGAACTGGATAGACTAGATAATTCAGATCAGTTTAAGGTATTAGGTATTCTTTTCCTTTCCTCAGTCCACATAAAAACAATATCGCTATAGACAGATATACCACAAGATCTCCAATGGCTAAATAAGGGGGAATGGTTTTATCTAAAACTAGTGTTTGCGACACAATAGCTTCTTGAAACGACGAATCTTTTGCTAACATCTGACCATTAGATCCAATGATACCGGAAATTCCAAAATTAGCGGATTGGATAATAGGTAACCCTGTTTCTAACGCTCGAAATACCAGCATTTGTAACTGCCTATCACGAATGGATGTTTTCTTGAACCAGGCATCATTGACAAGTGAAATGAGTAGATCACAGCCATCCAATCGACATTGCCTAAAATGAGCAGATTGTGTCGTTTCCAAACAAATGGCAACACCCATTTTGTGCTGATTTAGTGTAAAGTAAGACAACTTTTTACCCGGGGTAAATTCAGTTCCAGGAATGATATTGTCTAATCCAAAACGCTTAAACCAAGATTTATAGGGCCAGTATTCTCCAAATGGCATCAGAGAGATTTTGTCATAAAAAGAGAGTGACGACTCATGAAGAAATGCCGCACTATTATAAATTTTCCGTCTAGAGTCATATCGAGGGGTTCCAAAAATAAACGCAGCTTTTTGTTCCTGTGAAAGTATTCGAAGTTCGTTCATAAAGGCTGATTTTCTTAGATTAAAACTAGATGTGATGGTTTCTGGCCAAACAATAAGTTGGGGAGATTGGTCTTGAATAGCCTGCTTGGATAGTCGAAGCAAATCTTGCCGAACAGTGGGTCTGTTTTTTGCCTGAGATTTATAGGCAATGGAATGCTGTGTTTGAATAACAGAAACTGAAAGTGAATCGTCTGATGGAACAGTTTGAATAGGAATGAGTAAAGGAATACTAAAGAGAAGTCCCATAAACATCACGATGGATAGATAAGACGATACCTTTTTAGTCGAGAGATAAACATGGATAAGACAAACAATAGACATTGTGATGCAACACAGAACAAAAGACACTAAAAACACCCCTCCAAGGCTCGCATATGGTGATAAGAGGGGGTTAAAGGCCTGACTATATCCAATAACACCATTTGGAGTTCCAAAAGGACCTATAGATCTCAGGTATTCAAAGACAAGCCAAAAACAGGGAATCATCCAGCTTGATGTAGATAAATATCGAACAGAAAGACCAAATCCAATAATGAACAGTGTTTCAAAAAGAGTGTAGACAATAAACAATATAAAAATTTCGATAAACGATGAAAATTCAATGAGTTGAAAGACAAAGAAGTTTGTAAAACCCATAAAAATGAGTCCAAAAATACTGTGTTGAATAATAATATGTTTAAGAGAAGATGTGTTCCATAGATAATGGCAACAGTAAAAATAGGGAACAAGAGCAACACACCCTATCCAATACATATGAACAGGCGGAAAGCTTAGCGCCAGTAAACAGGCTGATAAACAGGTTAATATAATCTGAATTCCCATTTTTTTAGGTCCAGAGATCCAGGTAAATCGAGTGATTCAATGAGGTTTTGAGATTGATCGTTAAATAAAGATAAAGAAATAGAGTTAGTTCCATTAGAGGTATCAAAAATTTTCCCTGAAGAATTTCCTTCTATAGAAGAACTGTCTAATTTTTCTACAGAAAATATTTTAAAATATAAAGTTTCATTTTTTGAAAATTGGAGTTGTTCGATATCTAAGGTTAAGGTTAAGGTAGAGGATGAAAGAGACTGAGAAACTTCAAAAATAGGTTTCGGTTCAATTTGAAAGTTGTCTGTAGTGGTGGAGTTAAACGAGGATTCGTCTGAAGAAATAAAGGATGTTTCGCCTTCAGAAATATAAATAAAGCTTTTCCATGAATCAAAAATGTCAGAATAATAGTAATTGATGTCTCGAGGAGGGATGAAATTAGATAACTCTGTGTCAGAAAAATGTTTTGAAGGAAAAATATAGTATTCTTCTCGATCAACAGTTTGAGGCTGGATGTCAACGGATCTAGATTCAGAAAAGGCAATAATATAAATATTGTCTTGTAAATTAATGTTTTCTCTAGTGCTAAATTTCATTTCCAAAAATAGGACATCTTCAGGAGGACTAACCGTACGGGCGCATCCGACACCAATACTTAGTAATAACAACATAAAGAAAATTCGTTTTATCATTTAAAGCGTTCCTCAGATTGTTTGCTTAAACGACCTTCAAAAGACACAATGTCATTTTTGCGTCTTAAGACTATAGGATCATCGGGAAAAAGTGTAAAGATATATTTGAAAAAGAACTCGTTATTTAATTTTTTATAGCCCAGTTCAAATTCACGTTTGTGTTCTTTTTTAGTGATAGAAATAGAGCTTAATTCATAACTGTCCCACTGAAATTCTTCCCCTATAAGAGTGGGTTTGTATCGATAATAGGCATTAATGTGCCATGCAAAAAGAGGGTCTTTTCCAATAGGGATTTTAAAGGTGGCAGAAGAGCTAAGAACATTCCATTTATCTTCATAAACAATGTCGTTTAAATTATAGGAAATAGCATAATTTAACATCACTTTTTTGCGGGTATTAAGAGATAAACTAACGTTTAGAGGGTCATATTTGCTTTTTCGTGATGCTCGGCTAAAGTTTAATTTTTGCCCCATAGCTACAGACAGTTTATGTTGGTCGACTTTTAATACAAGATTAGATTTATAGTCATTATAAGGCTGAGAGTCACGTAACCAATTATAACCCGTTGAATGTGACCATGAAAAATCAATACTGTGATTGAATGTGGGCGATTTGTTTTTTTTATAGAAAAAAGTTAGGGTTTCAGATAGTGCATTGGACTCTCTGAATGATTTTTTATAGGCATAAAAGGGAGAATTATTTTCTTTTGGAGCATAGTTACTTGTGTAGGACGATTTAAGTTTTATAAACTTAAAATAGGTAGACTCTAAAGAAGAATTAAGACCGAAACTATATTGAGCGTCTCCTTCAAACGGAGATAAATTTTTATTTTTAAACAGATACTGTTCATAGCGAGTAGAAAATGTATAGGTAGATAAAAAAGGAAGTTCTTTTACCGTTTTAGAGAAATGTTGAGAAAGATAATAGATATTAGGTTCAAATTTATGCTCTTGAATAGGGTAGGAGTGGGTTTTATTTGTAGCATTATATCGAACCTCTCTATAGCTACCTACTCTTACTACGGATGAGCTGTTTAGTGTTAAAAATGTAGCATTTGTTTTTTTAAACTCTATTTCAGGAAGTTTGTACAAGTAATTGTTAATCGCGGACAAAGAGTCTGCGGTAACACGTTCGTTATCTAGATCGTGGAGATAGCTGATATTAATATTCATATTGATATCGTAGGGCAATAGTTTCGTTATAGAAGACGCATATTTTAAGGTTTGTTCTAGAGGGGTTTGGTCATTAATTGTGTCATATTGATTAAAGTTAACGGTTTGTTTGAGATGAAATCCATGCTTGAACTCCTTATTATGAACGAGAGAGGATTCGACATTGTCTCGATGTGTTGAAAAAAATTCTTTTCGTTTAATATCAAATATAAAGTTTTGATGAAGAAATGATTTGTTTAATGATGAGCTAAGTGTTTTATTCTGATATTTTAATTGTTGGTTTTCTTTGACTTCAAAGGTAAGAGGGGTATCGGGAATGAGATGAGATAAACGGAATGATTTATCGATACGTTCATCGGAGCCACTAGAATTGATTCGTTCATCAACATCTTTTCGTTTATAAGACCCAAAAAATTCGTAGTCTTTTATAGTAACGGTTTGATTGATACTGTATACCGTATTGTTTTGTTTCACATCATTTAATATAAAGTCATAGTTATAGGCATAAATATCGCCATAAATATTATCGTTTCCATAAAAATGATGAGCTCCATACCCCCATTCTCCACGACGATTTTGATTGGCTTCATACCAATCCACATAAAGAGTGGATGTTTTGTTGTTTTTATAGCGATAATCAAAGGAGTTTTGAACAAACCAACCCCAGTCAGGATTATTACTTTTTTTCCCAATGGTGGGGAAATTTAGTACCATTTTTTGTTTGCCCAACTTATAGTAGTAGTAGGGAACAGGGAGAACTTCTAGCAAAGGGATAGAAAAAGGAATAATAGTAAATGGAAAAAACGACAAATCATTTTTGAAATAAGAAAGAAATAAGTGAAGGCTGGTATCGGGGTAATAATGAAGTCTCCATGAATGAAGAGAATGATGGGGGTTGGGGTGGTCACAGGTTGTGATGACAGAGTGTTTCCCAATTTTAACATGAGGTTTATCGATCAATTCTTTAATGTTGATATATACTTTTCCATTTGTTTTGGGAGGCGTAACAGAAATATGAATATCTGTTAAAGACAATGCATTATCTGTTAGATCTAATAATAGAGACGATGAATTAAAGTATTCTTTACCTCGTTTTATCGTAACGTTACCTGTACTTATGACAATATTGTCATCTACATAAAAGGTCAGTTGAGAGGCCGAAATAGTGGCTTCATTTAACTCTAGATTTACATTGCCTTTGGCATAAACTTTATTGATATATTCGTCATAATAAAGAGTATCACAATTTAAGCGCATAACAGATGAAATACTGTATGTAGATAGGGTTAAGAGAAAGAGCGCACTACTTAATAAAAGTCTCAAATTCATAGTGTTCCTTAATATTTATCCAGTATTCTAAAGAAAAAGTATCTTTTTCTAAATAGTGAAACAGTTGTTGGATAGGAATAAAAAAGAAGCCATAAGGGCGTAGTTTTTGAAGATATTGAAAGCATAATAACACGTTATTTTGTATGAAATATAAAATGGCAAGGTTGAATTGAGCATGTAAATTATGAGGGTTGCACTTAATGGCATGTTGAAAGGCCCCGCAGGCATTTTTAAAGTCTCCTTTAAGATAATACATTAACCCTTTATTACAGGAGTAAATATCTGGAGAGTCAGAGAGAGATAGCCCCTGGTCTAACAGCTGTTCAGCCTGATCAAAGTCTGAATGGAGAGCTCTTAATAAACCTAGATTAGCATAAGAAATAGATAAGCTTGGATCTAATTGAATTGCAATATTGAATTCAGATTCGGCACTGATAAGATTTTTTTTAATACAAAATTCGGCCCCTTTATTATTGTGATTCAAGCCAAAACTCATAGCAATAGAGCCTTGTGAAAGAATCGTTTTTTCTTCTGTGTTTTGTATGGCACATAATTGAATAGAGTCAGAGTGTAACTGGATTAACCCTGTCATAGCGCTGCCTTTATTAAGAGAAAGTGGGATGGAGTGAAGAATCCCTTGAAAAGATGAACAGAAGGAATGAGCAACATCAATGCCCTGTATATGCGATAAAGAATCTGACGCCTTATCAAACTGAAATGTATGATAAAAACAAATACTTTGTAGAAAGAAAGTAAAACTAAGAAAAGAAGGATCTTTTTCTTTTAAGAAGGGAATAAGATGGTTTAAGAGTTCTAATGCTTGAAAATAGTTGTGATCTTCAATTAAAGAGCGTGTAAGCAGTAATTGAGAGGATAGATAAAGAGAGTTATCGGCGGTTATTTGTTGGGAACGTTCAATAGCGTGAGGGATCTTACGACGTAAGAGATAATAAAAAATATCATGAAGCTTATTAAACGATGTCTGAGAGTGCTGTATCTGAGCATGGTGTAAGTGAACTTTTTGAGCTAGAAGATGAAGATCTTTTTCATAGGGGAATTGTTTAAGGTGTTTAGTGAGATACAATTGAGCTTCTTGGGATTTTTCCTGTGCTAACAAAATAGAACCTTTTAATTGAATAAGATTAAGGTTTTCAGTAGATGCTTGATTACAGTAATTTAAGGCATCCATTAATTTATCTTGTTTATATAAAATAAAAGCGATGCAATAACATAAAGAGTCTTTTTCCAAATCAACCTTATCCCAAATAGATAAACAAAGAGATTTTATATCATCATAGAGTTCAGAAGAGTCGTGACTTTCTAGCAACTCCAGCATGATCGAAAACGCTTTAGAAAAATGTTGTAAGCCAGTATACAGTTTAATTGAAAAAAATATGATCCCTGCATGATGTGGATTAACATCCAAAATACGATCTATATGGCTTGAAATAAACGATTGATGCAGATGAACGTGAGGAAGTAATTTTTCGAATTCAGGGAGAGATTCTGTGAAGCATTCATGAGAAATTAAAAAATCAATATAGGAATAAATGCAGTCTGAGTCAGAAGAAAAAATAGTTAACAGAGATTGAAAAAGAGCATGAATCGAATCAAATGAAGACATATTGATTGATTTTAAGGAATCGACATGAAAAAGTGCTTTTTGAGGCACACAATCTTTAATATAGAATAAAACAAGTTTCTCTCTTACAAAAACCAATCGAGGATGTGCCTCTAAGATAGATTCGCATAAAAGACAGGCGTCTTTAAGGTATTGAGGGTGAGATTCAATTAAGTTGTTATAAACAGATAAACTTTTTTCAAAGCAACTCATTTGACGGTAAAGTTCCGCAAGTGCTTTATTGTAGTGAGGGTAAGATGTTTCTTCTTTGATAAGAGATTCAAAAAAGTTAATACTAGACTGGATATCTTGATTATCAAGATAAATAGTGGGTAAAAGATCAATAATCGTAGAATCTCTAATGCCTTGATCAAACGCGTTTTGGAAAAAAGAGCAGGTAAACGACGTGTTTTTAATTTTATTATAGATTTTTCCAATTAAAAAATAAGTTTGTGAAAACGAAGGATCAATCTGATACATATCTTCAAGTTCTATACAGGCATCATCAAAAAAATTGCATTTGATATACAGTTCAACAATAATGAGACGAATATGGACATTGTCGTGTTGTGTAGAAAGTACTTTGTAAAGATCAATAAGAATAGTCGCTAATAGATCCGAGTTTTCATTTAATAAGGACTTATATCTATCTAAAGCTTCTAAATATTGCTGTTGTTTAACAAGACTAATGTTAAACGCTAATACTGAAGAAGAATCTATCTGTATGTGCATTGATAATAAATCATTGTACTTGAAATAGACAGATAGATGAGATTAGGCCCCCAGGCCCCAAGAAGTGCGGGGATTTGATTATCTTTTGCTAAAGCTCTAAAAAGAGCAAGAAGAAAAAAATAAAAACCTACGGTTAACACTGCTACACAAATAGAGATAATAACCCCCCACCAATCTTTCCCAGTTCTAACAAAACTTAAACAGTAAGCGATGCCTATGAGAACAAAAACGAGGCAAGTAGTCGGAATACTTTTTTTGAGGTGATATTCAACCGCGAGAGCTTGCGTTTCCAAGCCACTTTTTGCTAGGCGAGAAATCTTATCTTTTAATTCGCGGGAATCCATTTCTTTTGCTTTTTTCTGACGCTTATAATAGGCTCTAATATTTTGATTAACGTTAATCAGCATTTCGTCGAAAGAATTTACAAACTTTAGATGACCTTTTTTATCAAATTCTTGAATAGTTCCATCATAAAGTGTCCATTTGAAATCTTTCCATCCCCCTTCTTGAGCAATAATAATACGAGGAAATGAAAACGTTTGTTCTATAATAACAATTTTTTCAAGAGTATTGCTTTTTATTTTTTTTATATAAAAAAAACGATTAGAGTCTTTAAAAACGGTATTTTCAGCAATGCTAGGAGGCGGTGTTTTTCGTAATTCACGTTTAATTAAATTATCAGAAGCTTGATTAGCGATAGGAACTAGTTGTTCATTCACAGTAAAGGAGATGAGACTTACCCCCATTCCTAAAATTAAAATAGGAACAATAATACGAAAACTATGGATCCCAGAGGTTCGAAGAACACTCAGTTCATTATCTTTTGCCATTCTAACAAAAAGAAGCATGGTCGCAAATAATGCGGACATTGGAAAAAATAAGACCATGATACCGGGAAGTTTATAGACCAACAGTCTCGTAACCGTGAAGACAGAGACGCCAGATAAGATAGCGAGTTCAACGAGATAAAATAAAATATCTACAATCCCAATAATAGCAAATCCCCCTACAGCTAATGCGAAGGGGGATAGAAACTCTTTCGTTAGATAAGAATCAAGAATAGATAAGTTGAATTTAAAAAGTGTCTTAATGGCCACTTTCAACTCATTAGCTTAATTCATCTTCTCTTTGCTGGCTACGAGTAGCTCGCTGTGCTCTTTTTCTTTTTTCTTTTTTTGCATCTGATGGAGGCGTGAAATGTTCGTGTTCTTTGACTTCTTGCAAAGTCCCAGAACGTTTGAAATTTCGTTTGAACTTTTTGTACATTTGTTCAAAGGATTCTCCATCTTTTCGCTTTTGAAACGTCATAATTACTCAACTCCAAAAAATATTTTACAAAAACAGCCACAAAGGCATTGTTACAACAAATTATACTAACATTTTTTTGAACAAAATCTAAGAGTTTATAATAGTAGTTATGAGGGTTGGCGATGTAATTGCAAGCAAAGAGCTTCTAATTGAAGACGAAGATTAACATTGTATTCCAATTTCTTGAGAGTATCTAAGAGTAATGACTGTCGTGAAAATGAAGAAGGAGAATGCGTGAAAATATCTGATAACCACTGTAAGCATAGTGTTTTAGCTGATGCTTTGTCAGTGGCGAGTTCTTGGCAAAAAGACAGTTGTTGGTGTAAAGGCAGAGATTGAAATTCTGAATAAGGCATGGTGACCTGATTCTCAGGTTGAGGAGATTCTGAGCCAGGCGTATAAATAAGTTGACATCGAGATTTTATAGTAGAAAGAACAGAATTAATACGTTGTGATGAGAGCAAGAAAATAATGTTAGGATTGGGTTCTTCCAGTGTTTTTAGAAATGCATTGGCAGCTCCTGGAGTTAAGAGGTCGCAATGTTCAATAAGAACAAAGCAGTACGGGTGCTGGTGAGGGCTATAGGCGATACGGTCTTGTAGGTGTTTAATAGTTTCAATTTTGATGGACTTGTCATATTCAAGGGTAATGATGTCGGGGCATTGAGCCTTTTGTTCAGGGCTTACTCCATAGTGATGTTGATGATGTGACGCATAATGATCGATAAGAGTGTGTGCAATGTTAGTAAGATTCACAGTTTCAAAATTGTAAAAAATATACGCATGTGAAAAACATGATTCTTGAATAGCCCTATTAAATAGGGACGAGATAAATGACGAGGAGTTTTGAGGTGTCATTAAAAAATAATACCTAACAAGCCCACTCCTGCAAGAAGTCCATATAGTAATTTTCGTTCTTTTCGAAAAGCATGTATAGATTGATTTAATTCTGAAATATCGGAATGCAACAAGTCTTGATTATGCTTAAGTTCTTGGTTGTGAAGTTCTAGAGTACGTAATTTATCCTCATATTCTGAATAAATAGGCTTGAAAGTTTCGGATAATTGTTTGAGATCCCCAAGGTCAGAGCTAGAAATGCTAGATTTTTTTTCTCGCATAGAGTTCATGATTTTATTAATAATAAGAGAAGCTTCACGACGAGATACAGCCTGTTTAGGGTTGAAGTTTCCACTGCTATATAAGGAGAAATAACCCTCTTTTACAGATCGATTAATAACGGTATAGTCGCCATCTGAGGAAGGTACGTCAGAAATAGTCACGGCTAAGCATAAACAAGACAAATGAAATAAACATATAAGAACATACCCCATAATCTTCATAAAATAGCCTCCAATTAGTTATTAATATAAATGGTATCTAGCACTTTTTTTTCATGCAATATAGATAGAGATTGTATATCATCTCTTAATTTTTCGAAATGGCATAAAATATAGGGAGAGTTATGATGACTATTCTTTGTAACGAGAAGCATCCGCTTGTTCTCATCATAGCGTATATTCAGTTCTTTTCGTGAATCAACAGAGCTTCTTACAAACTGAATAGAGGGGGGTAATGGAAGTTCATAGAGTAGGTCTGGCTTTAATTGAGATACATCAATCTTTAGTGAAAAAAAGCGTTGAGGGGCAACAGGGGGAGAAAAAAGAGATAATAAAGGAGTAGGTGAAGGCATGCGATGAAGCGAAATGGACCGATGAGATGGGTTTGACTGTTTAGAACGAGAGGATACCGATATAAGAGGGGGGGGGGAGTCTCCAGAATGAATTAACCACGAAATTTCCTGAGACGAATACGGGGAGATAAAATCTATTGATTTTGATGCTTTTTCAAAAGGTGGAAAATAAACAGGGGTATCTGAAGATAAGGTGACCTTAACATCAGAAATGGGAATAAAGGAAGTATTAGAGACTTTTCCTCGTACTATAACATGAGTAGAGTCAGTAGGAATAAGGATGTCTCTAGGAAAAGATAGCTGTAATGTGGGAGACGCAAGTACGGTGAGAGGTCGTGAAATTTGAGCTGTTTCAAATGTGTCAGATGTTACGGAAAAATAAAGAGAGTCCTTTTTTGGTTGAGTAGTGTTGAGTTTTACCAGTAATGGAATTTGGATTTGTTCATTGGCTTTTAAAATAGAGTAAGTGGATATCATTTGTCCTTTAACAATGCTTAGGTAATCAGGAAGTGTAAAGGTGGCGGTAACATTAAGGGCATCATAGCCCCCAGAGTTTAATATATACCCCATCATTAAAAAGGGCTTTTTTTGTGATGCAGACAAAACCTTAGGAGCTGAAAGTCCGGCACTGATCTCACCTTTAGAGAGAGAAAGTCCCCCTAATCCATAAACCGTGCTGAGGGTATGAGAGTGAAAAGGGGGCAGGGCTATGGGAGTATAATAGAGGGCGAGAGCCGTATCTTTTTGCTTTTCTCCAGTACGAATAAATGATCGGCCTTTTTCATAAGGGACATCCCAGGGGGAATCCACCAAGGTACCCCAGTTAGCAACATGTATAGAGTTAGGTACTGTGAGCAGATCAACACTATCTTTTAGAATACCTTGCGAAATAATATTAGGGCTGACAAGAGTGTCAAAGGCTTGCCAATAATGGAATAGATCATCTTGGTAAAGCTTAATTTCTTCAGAAATAGCGTGATTGCCCATACGAATTGGAGCTCCATCATTAGGGCCTAGCTTGGTGTCGAGCATGATACGAAGCCCAATATTATGAGTAACAGCATCGGTATTGGTAAAGGTATAAGAAATGAGCATAGAGTCGTTGACATTGGTGAGAGGGTTTCGATAGAATTCACATCGTTGAGTAACGCTGATAGGTGAAGATTCTGCTATCGAAAGAATATAATTTTCAGAAATAATATGTTCGGTAATGGAAAGATGATCGAACTCTTTTTTTGTTCGACGTTTTAATCGTGCATCTTCATTTCCAAAAATAAAGGGTTTGCCATCAATTAAAACGGTTGAATAAGATGTCCAGGGGGAGGGTTTTCCATAAATGAGATCTTGGTAATCATCTGTGAAAGAGTCTGGAGAACCCAGCGTAGTTTCTAGAGAGAATCGACCTAGAGCATCTTCATTGTTGACGACAATCTTGATGAATTCATTTTCAATAGAATGGTGCTGTGAAATGCCATAGATAAGAGAGCTAGTTAACAGTATTCCTAAAACAAAGCAGAATAAACGTTTCATAATATAAACTCGTAGCTTAATGTAATAGTATCTATTTTGTTAACACCTAATACCCGTTTTGGTTTGAATACATAATCGCTTTTGACAGTCTCAATAAAGGCATTATCTAAGAGCGGAAACCCTGATGATTTTAGGAGTTTTACTCGAGTGACACGTCCTTTTGAGTTGATAGTGGCTTTAACCGTCACTTCTCCTTCCCAGCCTAGATTGATGGCATCTTTTGGATAATAGGGTTCAATGGATTTTTGTACAGTGCTATGATCTCTGTCTCCAGGAAGACGTTTGGGCTCTTTTTCTTCTATCTTTGATACAACTTTGGGTTTTTTTACAATAACTTCTTTAATTTCAAATGCGATGGGTATAGGTTCTGGGTTAACGTAAATGACATCTTGGTCCTTAATGAAAAACGAAAAAAAGGCAAATATAATGACATGTATTCCGATACTAAGTCCCAAGGATAGTTGATGGAGCTTTTTATCCGAATTCATGATTATTGAAGGATGACTTTTTCTACCTGCAAGGCAAGGTTTGCACCCCCAGCTATGCGTATGGTATCAAGAAGATCAATAACTGTGGCGTAATCTAGAGACTGATGGGCATTGAAAATAATAGGGTATCGTTCATTTTCTAATATCAGTCCTTTAATATAGCTGGGAAGCTCTGAGTTTTTGATTTCCTTTCTATCGATAAAAATACGCTTATCTTGAGTGACGGTTATCGTAACCCCGTCATCATTTTGAGTAGCTGAAGCGGCTTGTGGTAATTCAACAGGGATGCCTTCATTCTTAGAAATTAAACTAGAACTAACCGCAAAAAATATTAAGAGAATAAATACAATATCAATGATAGGGGCCAGCTCGAGAGAAAAACCTTGATGTTTTCGTATGCGCCGAATCATCTTAGTCGCCTACAGCATCATTGTGATTACAAAAATGAATGATTTCATAGCTTGCGCGTTCTAATTCGAGAGTGAAATGGTCTATTTTCTGTGAAAAATATTGGTAAAAGAAAATAAAAGGTAATGCAATAATGAGTCCAGTTACTGTAGTAATTAATGCAAGGGCGATTCCAGAAGAAAGAGCTTCGGTATCTCCAATACTTCCGCCAGAAATAACATTAAAGATATCCATCAACCCTAAAACGGTTCCTGTTAAACCTAGAATAGGAGCTACGGTAATAATACTAGAAAGAAAGGGCATTAAATGGTCGATACGAGGAATTTCTTGATAGATTGATTCTCTAATTCCATCTTGAATTTCATCTCGTGGATGAGAGGCTAGGGTGATAGAGCTAGACATAACTTTGATCATAATCTTTCGATTGGTACGAAGTTTTAGAAGGGTTTGATTTTTGCCGTATGTTAGAAGTTTACTTTTGACATCTTCGATAGATTTATTATATTGATAAAAATGAAGTTTAAAGAATAAAAACTTGTTGATAATGATGTAGATACCTGCAATTGAGCACGCCAACAATAAAAACATAATAGGTCCACCATCTGAGAAAAACTGAAACATATCGACTCCTTAATAAAAGATTTATATTAGGTATTATATCAGTTTGAATTATGATCGTTAATATGATAGATGAGTTGGCAAAGACCTCCAAAGTTATGACGGTCAAAATGAAAGACAAGGCGGGGGTTGTCTGGAACTGTGAATGTATCATTGACTTCGTGTCCTGAAGAAATTTGTTCGAAAGAGCCAGAACTTAATAGGTGGTTATAGTTTGAATTGATATCGTCAAGTAGCTTTGGGGAAAGTTTTTTGTTGAGACGGATAATAGTATGGTCTTCGTTATACTTTATGGAGTGATAAGTAGAGTAAAAATGTGTGATATTTTGAATAAGTTCATCGACAGTTGAGACTTCCTTAATCAGACAGATATCTTGAGTAGAGATGTAGTGGCGATCGACTAGCTGTTCTTTAATATAGGTAATCCAAGAAGCCCAATAATTACTTTGATCAAAGTTGATGAGTAAAATTGGTCGAGGAGAACATCTTCCAGTTTGTATTAAGGTTAAGACTTCAAAGCCTTCATCTTGAGTTCCAAAGCCACCAGGGAATAATACAATTGCGTCTGATTCCTTAATAAAGGTTAGTTTACGTACAAAAAAGTAACGATATGAAATCAGTTTTTCTTCATCGCTGCAAAATTTATTAGGAAATTGTTCAAAAGGTAAAAGAATATTGAGTCCGAAACTGTTTCCATGTCCAGCGCCCTTGTTTCCAGCTTCCATAATACCTGGCCCAGCACCTGTTACCACAAGCATGCCTGCATCGACAATAGCTTTAGCGGTATTTTCTGCTAGGGTATAATTAGGATGGTCAGGCTTTGTTCTTGCAGAGCCAAAAATACAAACTTTTCGTGTATCGCGGTAATTTTTAAATACCATAAACGATTGAACTAATTCATCTAATGCAGTTTGGATCAATTTAAGATCATTCGGGTCAGGGTCATCTCTTTGTATAGTAATTAAGTTCTCTAAAGTATGTGACAGAAAATCTGCATGAAAAGTATCGGCATGCTCTAGTAAGGTATCTACTAAAGCATGAATCTTTTTTTTAGACGAATATTCTACTGGGTTCACTAAAGAATATAATAACTTATAGACGTGATTGAGGGAATTGTTTGTTTTTTAAGGTTATAAGCTACGGATAATAAATATAAATATTATGAAGCTATGATAAGACTTTGAGGGTTTTTATGATTAAAATTGAACGACTATCTTTTGCCTAATTTCGAATAACTTAGTTTTGTATGACGTTGCATCTTTAATGCACCAGAGTCATCTTCAAAGGGGCAAATACCTGCTTTTTGTGAAGGGCATTCTTCAGTATCTAGTTCAGGGACCTTGCCACAGGCTTCTTTTTTAGCTGTTTTACCAAAAAATAGGACGCTAACACCGAGTCCTATAAACGAGAGACAAAGAATGATAAAGGCTGCAATTATTGTTTCCATAATAGTATTTATTCCCTTTATTAAAGCATAATTAACATGATTTATGTAGTAGGGAGGAGTTTTTTTACTTGTCGTCTTAAGAGGTAATGACAGAGCCTCGTAAGCTGTCTTGAATTTTTTAGCACGGAAACTACTACTTTAAGTCCAGAGGAAAATCATTCAGTTTCTGGCCCGGGGCCAATTGTAGTAGGTTGTGTTGGAATTTTATTAGCCTCTTTCCTACTTTTTTTATGTATAATGATTTGTATAAATGATTGCGAACGAAGCTCTCGAGTTAGGCCTGTTGGAAATGGGATAGACAGCGATGATTCTGATTCTGATGATTCAGTAGATGAAGGAAGGGCAACTAGTGTTCCTGAGTATTTCGAGCTTGAACACCCTTTAGATAGGACGACTCGTAATGGGATAGTATTTATTTCTCCTTCAGTTGAAGAAGATGGTTTAACGGGCGTATCTAAAGTTATTGAAGATGCTTATTTAGGTCAAATACAAGTTGAGAAAACTCAAAGTAGTTCGGATATTACTTTAGGCTGGGAGCCTATTAGCAAAAGTGAAACAATAGTTCCAAAAGAGCTTGGGTCATTAAAAAAAGAAACGTTTAATGCCTTTGTGACTAGCACCTTACAGCGCCCAATGCATTTGGGTTGGATTGCTGCAATGTGGGATAGTAAAAAATAAAGAGACCCCCTGGGCAGTACTCAAATGCCAAAACGGACAAAAATAAAGAGACTCCCGGGGAAGTACTCACATGCCCAAGTTGGGCAATTTCTCGTCTTATTTGCCATAGCAGCGCTATGCAAATAAGGCGAAAATTGTTCAGATTGGGTATGTGAGTACTTCCCCGTTAGGAGCAGTTGTTGCATTGGCCATAGATATGGATGGATCTATAGTCGACTTTGAAGTTCATGTTTTCGCAATAATTATCGATTTTATCGTTTAATTCTTTATCATGCATTTCAAAGATCTTTCCGCAAATATTACAAATAATATGAGCATGTTCATTTTGAGGACGAGACTGTTCATAAAAAACCTTTCCATCTCTAGTCGTAATCTTTTGTAATAATCCAGCATCCAATAATTGTTTAATGGTTCTATATACTGTTGCTCGACTCATAGTTTTATATTTTGCACGTAAATGGTCAATAAAGTTTTCAACTTCAAAATGTTCGCTTAAATTAAAAAGTTCAGTGGTGATAAGCTTTTTAGTAGACGTGTACCTACCTTCGTTTTTACTTAAATAAGTTTCAAATACTTTATGTGGATCACTCATGTATACTCCTACTATATCAAATCTTTAATACCAATATCAACGGTTCTAATATGTACAGTTAATTGATCGATTAACTTCCTAATTTTAAAAATAACGTGAGTAATCGGGGCCTTATCATCAAAAAGTCGACGAATTTCTAAGACAAAATTACGAAACATTCTGTGCTCAGATTCATGTAGAGCTAAGCCCATATATTCGTTATCTTTCATCAAGTCTTCTTCTTCTTTAAAATGATCCACAGAATAATGTTCCAAGAACTCTATAATAGGTTCAATTTCTGTACGGCGACAGGTTGATACAGCTTTGTCTAACATTACATCTAATGCAAATAATTCTTCATGGTGTTCATCAATATCATGATGTCCGATTTCGATAGACATATGTTTAGTGTAGCGTA
>QFBQ01000023.1 GCA_003265885.1 Candidatus Marinamargulisbacteria bacterium SCGC AG-343-D04 | reverse complement strand
TTAACCATTTTTTTTGGGGGGGTTAGTTGATATGCAAAGGAAGACATTGCCATTAAACAGATGGGATGATTCTTATTTAAGATTATGTTGCATGATTTTCGTTGTACCTTTGGTTTCTGCAGATCCTGTTTCTGAAGATACAGATAATTTCAATATCTCTATATCGAATAATACGACGGATAGTGAGACTAATGATTCAGAAAAGGCATCGACTTTAATTGCTTTATTTACTTTGTATGCTTTTGTTAAAATTGCTTCAGCTATGTTTGTGATGAATAAAGAAGAAAATTGTTTTAAAGTTGCGTGTATAGAGTGTTACTTTGCATGGGATATATTTCGTTGTATAGGATCTCAGGTTTCAGCTGGAATTAAATCAGTCGGAACGTGCATAGATGGCGGCTTTGGGTCTAATAGGGTGGGGGACCTTCATAATGTAGAGTTAGCCGACAATTTTGACGACTTAGAAAACCCTCCTCCCATAGACCCTCGTCTCATACCCCCTCCTCCCATAGACCCTCCCATATACGTTCTCAGAGAGGCTTTTCCCATAGAGGTTTCTCCCAGGTATAGACCTCCTTCGCCAACAAATTCATATTCATCATTAGCCCCTTCTTACAGATTAACCCCTCCTTCGCCTACACCTTCAACTCGATCAAATCCCCCTCCTTATTAATTTAAACTTTATATAGTTTTGAGATTTATTTTTTGAAAAAAGATATGTAAAATACGAGATATAAAATATGTTTGATTCAATTTTTGATAATGGTTTATTTAATTGAGTTTGATTTAAAACAAGAAATAGCTAAATGAAGCCATCCAAAAATTAAACAAATCCCACCAAAGGGCGTTATCATTCCAAATTGAGTATGTTTACTAAGTATTATTAGCCATAAGCTTCCAGAAAATAAAATGGATCCTGCTAAAAATAAATAGGGTGTTAAATATGATGCGCAAAGTTTCTGATGAAGTAATAGTTGATGTAACATGATGCCTATTCCATGATAAAAGAGCATGGTTGAGCTAATGTCTAATAAAGATAGTTCATAGGGCGTTAAACTTTGTTTTAACATATGAGCCCCCATAGCATTTAATGCGATTGATACCGCACAAAAGATGGCCCCTGTCATGATAAGCTTTTTTTTCATAGACTCTATTTTAGTATGAATGTTTATAAAGTTCGATTGTTAATCTTAATTGAGTCTTTTATATTTTCTCTATGGCTGACTATTCTTTTTATGCTGTGTATTTCTATGATTTTGTATAGGGATGTGCTATACTTTTTTCATCCTAGTGAGGTGTGATTTATGGCAAACAATAAGTTTAAGAAAATTTTAGTGGCCAATCGAGGGGAAATTGCCGTTCGAGTTATTAGGGCATGTAAAGAATTGGGGATTTCTAGTGTTGCAGTATATTCAGATGTAGATAAGAATTCTCTTCATGTGAAGTTAGCTGATGAGGCTCTTTGTATTGGACCTGCAGCGGCAAAAGATAGTTATTTAAATGTCCCTTCTATTATTGCGGCAGCAGAAGTTACGGGAGCAGATGCGATTCATCCTGGGTATGGCTTTTTATCTGAAAATGCAGATTTTAGTGAAATTTGCTCGGCCAATAATATTACCTTTATTGGAGCTTCTCCTAAAAATATTAGATTGATGGGGAATAAATCTCAGGCTAAAAAGACGATGAAAAAATGTGGAGTTCCTATTGTCCCAGGTTCTGAAGGTGTGATTCGATCAGAAAAGGAATTGCTTGAAGTAGCTGCAGAAATAGGATATCCCTTACTATTAAAAGCTTCTTCTGGTGGTGGTGGAAGAGGTATGCGTTTGGTTCATCATGAACGAGAATTAAAAGATTCTTATAATTCGGCATACAATGAAGCCTTGTCTGCATTTGGGGATGGAGATATATATGTAGAGCGCTTCGTAGACTCTCCTCGTCATGTAGAGATTCAAGTATTGTCTGACTCTCATGGGAATGCGGTTCATTTATTTGAGCGTGAATGTTCTATTCAACGAAGACATCAAAAATTAATTGAAGAAGCTCCGTCTCCAGTTGTAGATTCAAAGCTACGAAAAAAGATGGGAGATGCAGCTTTGAAAGCGGCTGTAGGAATTAAATATCAAGGAGCTGGAACTGTTGAGTTTTTAGTAGACAAACAAGGACGCTTTTACTTTATGGAGATGAATACGCGTATTCAAGTAGAACATCCTGTTACAGAAATGGTGACAGGAATCGATTTGGTAAAACAACAAATTAGAATCGCTGAATCAGGAAAGTTATTGTTAAAGCAAAAAGATATTGGTATTCATGGTCATGCGATGGAGTTTCGTATTAATGCTGAAGATTATCAAAAGAATTTTATGCCCTGTCCAGGAACAGTAGAACTATTTCTTCCTCCGGGAGGCAAGGCTGTTCGAACGGATAGTTTTATATATCCAGGATTTTCTGTTCCGTCAACGTATGATTCTTTATTGGGAAAACTTATTGTGTGGGGGATTGATAGGGAAGAAACATTACAGCGAGCGAATAGAGCATTAGAAGAATTTGTGATCGATGGGATTACGACAACTATTCCTTTTCATCAGAAAGTAATTAAGCACTCAGCGTTTATTTCGGGTCAGTTTGATACACATTTTGTTGATGAAAATATGGAAAGTTTACTTTAATGGGATTTCGTCATTCCGGTCGTAAATTTGCTATGCAGGTGTTATATCAAGCCATTAATGGGTCTGCTAGTTTTGAAGATTCTCTAGAATCATATTTAAATGAGTCTCATTTTGATCAAAAAGCTCTAGATTTTGGGCGTGTATTGGCTATTAATAGCTGGGAAAATAAAGAGGATAGTGATGCTCTTATTTCACAATATGCTATTGGATGGACTTTAGATAGAATAAGTTTGGTAGATTTAAGTATATTGAGACTTGCTTTTTATGAATTAACGTCTAAAGAAACACCTTTTAATGTTGTAGTCGATGAAGCTGTGGAACTTTCTAAAGAATTTTCTGCGGAGGAGTCTTCACGCTTTGTTAATGGTATTTTGGGGAAATATGTTAAAGAATGTTTACAGGAATCATAACTCATATTGCTACTGTTGATTCTATAGAGGCTCTTACTGAGGGCTTGGATATTTCTTTTTCTTGTGAAACAGCGTCTCTTCATTTAGAGGTTGGAGATAGTCTTTCTATTAATGGAGTGTGTTCTACTGTTGTTTCATTTGATTCGGAATCTTTTCAGATTCATTATTTAAAAGAAACCTGTGAAAAATCTACTGTACAGTACTTGAAGCTTGGAGATAAGGTAAATATTGAAGGGAGTTTAACGCCTTCTTCAAAAATGGGAGGGCATTTTGTGTCAGGTCATGTTGATGGAATGGGGAGTATTCTTTCTCTTGAAAACAAAGATCCTTGGGGAGTTTTACGCATTCGTTTTGATGAGACATTAAGCCCCTTTTTTGTGTATAAGGGATCGGTTTGTATTGATGGAATTAGTTTGACTCTAGCAAAAATAGAGGATGGCGTTCTAGAATGTCATCTTATTCCTCATACGCTTTTGTCTACGATTCTTCAGTTTAAAAAAGAGGGAGATTCTGTTAATTTAGAATGTGATATGATTGGAAAATATGTTTTAAATGCTATTGATAAGGGGAATTTAAGTGTATGACGAATAAAAAATCTATTTTCTCTACTATTAAAGAGGCTGTTGATGATATAGCTAATGGGAAAATGGTTATTGTGGTAGATGATGAAGACCGTGAAAATGAAGGAGATTTAGTTTTAGCTGCTCATTTTGCCACTCCAGATGCTATCAATTTTATGATTAAACATGCCAGAGGCTTGGTATGTGTTCCTGTTACTGACCCTATTCTAGATCGTCTTGAACTTAGAGAAATGGTCGAAAAAAATACAGAATCTCAGCAAACAGCTTTTACCGTTTCTGTTGATGCTGATAAACAATTTGGGGTATCTACGGGAATTTCTTCTTCAGATCGTGCACGAAGTATACAGGTGTTAATTAATCCCAAAAGTAAACGAGAAGATTTAGTTTCTCCAGGACATATTTTTCCATTGAGAGCTCGACAAATGGGTGTTTTAAAAAGAGCAGGTCATACTGAAGCCGCTGTGGATTTGGCTCGTTTAGCAGGACTTGAACCTGCTGGAGTTATTTGTGAGATTATTAAATCTAATGGTGAGATGGCGAGGATTGATGATTTGATTGAGTTTTCCAAAGAACATCAGTTAAAAATTGTAACGATTAAAGATTTAATTCAATATAGAATGCACAATGAGTCCTTTATTAAAAAAGTTGAGACTGTTGCTTTACCTACAGATTTTGGTCAATTTGATTTAACGTGTTACAAAGATAAAATTAATGATAAATATCATTTTTCTCTTACATTGGGAGACTTTTTAAAAGGAGATACTTTAGTTCGTGTACATTCTGAGTGTATCACAGGGGATGTGTTTGGATCTTTAAGATGTGATTGCGGACCTCAGTTGCATACGGCTATGAAAAAGATTTCGGAGCATGGTTCAGGAGTAGTTTTGTATATGAGTCAAGAAGGACGCGGTATAGGAATAGCAAATAAGTTAAAGGCATATAAATTACAGGAAGAAGGTTATGATACGGTTGAAGCTAATGAAAAGTTGGGGTTTGGAGCCGATTTACGTGATTATGGAGTTGGTGCTCAAATACTCTGTGATATAGGCGTGTCTTCTATCCAGTTAATGACGAATAACCCTAGAAAAATTGTGGGACTAGAAGGGTATGGACTGAAAGTTGTTAAACGAGTTCCTATTGATATGGAATCTGGAAAATATAATAAAGATTATTTAAGTACCAAAAAGACTAAATTAGGACATATGATGGAATGATGTTAGAAAATAGTCAGGCTAATAGGGTTTTTGATGAGTCAGTCTGTGGGGATTTAAAAGACTCTAGTAAGCGTTTTGCAATTATAGTATCAACGTATAACTCGGATATCTCTTCGGGGCTTTTAAATGGGTGTTTGAAGGCTTTGGATGAATGTAATATTAGTGAAAGTCAGTATAAGGTTGTGGAGACAGACGGAGCTTTTGAGCTGCCTTTGCTTGCCAAAATTTGTGCTGAATCTTTTGATGCGGTTATTTGTTTAGGAGCTGTTATCAAGGGGGATACAGCTCATTTTGACTATGTTGCAGGAGAATGTGCACGTGGACTACAAGAGGTTTCTCTTGGCTGTCAAAAACCTATTATTTTTGGAGTACTAACAACGTTAACTCTTGAGCAAGCGATTGTTCGATCTTCAGATGATAGTCACAATAAAGGGTATGAATCTGCATTGACGGCACTTAAGATGTGCTCGTTATGTGATAAACTTAAAAAGATCGAATAATTCCGACACACTTCCCAAGTATACAATCTGAGCTGTCTTTTTTTTCTATAATAATAGAGCTGTAGCGATTGTTTTCTGGAATCAGTTCTATATGCTTTTGTCGTTTATAAAAGCGTTTTAATGTAGCTTCGCCATTGATAATGGCTGCAACGATGTTGGCATTTTTCACAGTGAGTGATGTGTCTATTATGGCGATATCATTTTCATGGATTCCGGCTTCTATCATACTGTCTCCTTTTATCTTTAGACCAAATTTATTCTTTTTTTCTGATAATAGAGGAAGGTCTTGAAGGGTGTTTTCGATGTTTTCAATAGCTTCAGAAGGATTTCCAGCGTGAATTGTTCCCATAATTGGGATTTGGAAAGGATTGTGTTTGATTATAATAGAGCGTGCTTTTTTTTGTCGTTGGATATAGCCCTTTTTTTCTAGATATTCAAGATAGGTTCTTACAGTTCCATCTGATGAAAAATTAAAGGCTTTTGCAATCTCTTTATATGTAGGGCAATGATGGTGTTTGTTGTAAAAAGAACATAAAAATTCGAAGACTTCTTTTTGTTGAGAAGTAAGGGGTAACATTAGGTAGGAACTAAGTTGGAAATACTTACGGTTGTGGTGAGCTTCTTAATATCCTTACCGAGATCTTCATCTTTAACATGAGTGAAGATAGAACATCCAAAATGAGATACTAAGCTTAAAATACCTATTTCAGAGTTGCTTTTTTCATCGCTGTTGTTTTCAAGAATTTTATCAATAATGAGCTTATCTTTGTTTTTTTGGGTATTAATATTTTCTATAGTTGAATTTAGGTTGTTGATATGGTCTATAGATGTAATATTTTCTGTTTCAATGAAAATAGTCTTTGCTCTTTCTTTAATTGAAATCTTAATGTTGCGATGATTATTATCGGTAAACTTGATTGCATTCTCTATTAATTCGTTTGCGATTGTGGAAATGATAGAGGCTGTTTTTGATTTGTTTGATTCGCATGATTCAGCTTGGTACTCTCCAAGAAAATTGGCGATGATACTGCATTTTTTCCATTTTCTTATTTTTTTAAGGGCTACTTCAAAGGATAATTCTAAATCAAATTTGTTGGGGTTTTTTATTTTGATTTCTGTTTCTTTTATGGGGCTTTCTTTCATACAGGTTTAATCTCTAGTTTTTCCCACAAGGCAGTTAGTGAACTTAGACTTCTTTTTTGCCATGGAATGGAATTATTAATGAGTAATCTTAGTTCTTTATTTTCTTTTCTTGCGACAATAATGAGTCTTGCTAGAGATGTGATTCCGGAACTGTTTAAATATTTTAATTCTGTAATATCAATGATATAGGTGTCTGTAGCGTCTTCAATGCCTGATTTTATGGGCGAAAAAGGTTGATTGTATGATAGAGGAGAGGGAAGTCTCATGGATCCAAATATTTTGCATAGATTAAGATCTGTACATTCAATGGTATAGTCGTCAGTTTTTATTATCATTAGAGGGTCTCCTTATTAATTGTTAGTTGTATTTCTGTTTCCAGATTTCCTTTGTAAGGCTTATCGTGAAGGTTAATTTTTCCATTGAATAATTGAGTGAAATTATATACGGATACTCCTAATTCTGCAAACTCTGTTGTGAAGAATTTTTCGTTAATATTTTCAATAAAATTTTTTTTTGAAGAGGCATTAATGAGTACTTTTAATTGCTTAACCTGAGTGGGCTTTAAATATAGTTTTAAGGTTATTTCTGATTCTTTCTTTGATTTATTGAAGGCTAAATTATAAGGGGAGTCTTTATTTTCACCAAATTTAACACATAGTTCTAGCAACTCATTGAAGAGTGTCGAAAATGTGTTTTCTAGGGATTTATTTTCTATATGACTTAATATTAATGCACAGAAATTAGAAGAAAGACTAGTTCTTTTCCATGCAGATACCATATTTGTTGGAATAAATGTTAAATTAAAAATAGTATTTTCTTTGTTCATTTGTTGGATTGTTAGTAATTCTAACATTATAAGAAAGATTTTGTGAATTTATTTGTTAGATCTATATGTAAAGGCTTTTCGTTGTTATGGGATGTAAAGTTTATGAGGTGGTCTTTGAATCTAAACCAATAGCTGTAATATGTTTTTTGTGAAGTATGGTTTTTACTTAAAATATTATTATCGGTTATATGGGTTAAGGAGATGTTTTTGTATGTATTAAATAAGGTGCTGTTTTCCAGTTTTGTAATGGATTCTTTTGTTGTCCAGGCGAAATAGAATTGAAGTAATTTTGAGTGTGTTTTTTTCTTTAAAATGCTTGATTCTGTTTCGTTTATTAGCTTAGCGGATAAACGATCTAAATGTTTTAGTTTGTTTAATTTTTCACAATCTATGCCGCAAGGGGTTTTATTTATTGCGATTGTAATGAGTTTGTGACTATGAGAAATGTTAAAATGGAGAGATGAATTCTCACAGAAAGGTTTGTTGTTTTTGCTATATTTTATACGTATGGAGTTTATATGGATATGTTCGTAGGAGCTAATAATAGTCTTGACCAGAAACCTAGCCCAAATAAACTGTTTCTTTGTTTGGAGGCATTTGATTTTATTGTTTCTTTTTTGTTCTATAAGGTCTAGAAAATCAAGATTTTCAGGCAAGTGTTTGGGGATAATAAATGTGAAAATGCTTGGAAATTGAAGCGATTCTGAAAAAGGATTCATTTTCCTTGAATTAGAATAAGCGAAGTATCGTCGATAAGAATAGAGTTTGAATACTCATTCACACTTTTAATAATATTGTTTTTTATAGTACTTAATTTCTTTGATGCGTTATTTTTTAATAGGGTCATTATTTTTTCTTCTCCAAACTCTTCCTGTTGCTGATTCTCTGCCTCAATGATACCGTCTGTACATAATAATAGGATATCCCCACTGTTGATCTGAAGTTTATTATCTTTAAAAAGAGAGAGGTCTAGGTCTTCAAATAAACCAATGCCTAAAGGTATATTACTAATAGGATAATGTAGTGTAGATCTGTCGGTTTTTCTGTATATGAAAATGTTTTCATGAGATCCATGTAATGAAAAATCTTTTCCATTGTTTGTGTGTAGAGTGGCAATAGTCATGGGCCGTTTTTCTGAGAGTCTTTCAAAGTTTTTGCATAGTATTTTATTTGCTGATTGGTTTAATAAAGCAGGAGAAACAATGTTGTTTTCATGAATGAGAGTGGACAGTATACTTTGAACCATAAACATGACTAAACCAGAGCCTACACCGTGGCCTGAGACATCCCCTAACACTACCCAATAGTTATTTTCTTTACTAAAGCTGTCAAAGTAGTCGCCTCCAATTTCTTCAGAGGGTTTGAAATAGCTTTCAACGTTGCAGTTAGGAAGACTGATTTGAGAAGGGATGATTTCATTTTGAATGTTTTGAGCTATGTCAATTTGAGTTGTTTTTCTAAGTTGTTGTATTTGGTTTACAGATATGGAAATTTGGTTAGATAGGGCTTTGAATAATTCAAAGTCTTCTGCATAATAGGGTTTTTCATTCATTTTTTTCCCAAAGAAAATAATTCCAATAAGGTTTTTTTTGTTGGAGATTATTTTTAAACAGTATTTATGGTTTAAAAGGTGATCATCTAAATTAATTAATGTGTGTGTTTTTATGATTAATTCCTTGTTCTTTGAAATTTGGGAAAGGACTTCTTCTGATAGTGAATAATTCGTATTTTTATTATCTGAAGTGCTAAAAATAGATGATATTTCTTGTTGATTTTCTATTCGTTCTGGGAAATAAATAGAAATGGGAGATATTTCTAGATTTTCTTGGAAAAATGTAGAGATATAATGACTGAGCTTTGAGATGGAGGATGCAAAAGATTTAGAGGCAGAGAAGCTATAAAGTAAGGTGGTGTAATTATAATGACCTTTTAGAAATAATTTTTCTGTTGTTGATTGTAAAATTAATCTAAATCTTTCATATGATGAAGCGGCAAGGATTATAAAGATTAGGAAAACAGGGGTGATAAATACAGAGTTTTCACTGATAAATTGTTTTACTGTCCAGTTTAAAAAGATAAAGAGTATACTAATACTTGATAAAGATATTATGGTTGCAATAATACGATTGATAATGACTCTAATATTTAATAGCTGTTTTTTTATAATAGCATAAATGATGAAGCTGTTATAAATGATGGCGGAAAGGGGGCCATACTTATAGGTCGATGTGACTTGGTAGAGAGTTGGGATTACTAGATTACATGTGACGCTGATACATAAAAAAATTAAAGCCCCAATACTTATAAATTTTAAATTTGATTGGTCAGATTTGCTAAGGTGTTTTTGATGAGAAACTCCATAATATATAACACTTATGCAATACGATAAAAATATGATGATCCAAATATTATGGTATATTCCAAATTTTATTTCTGTGAGGCTAGTCATCGATTTGATGTGGAAATGTGTTGGAATAAATACTAAGTTTAAGGCTAGGGGAAGTAATATCATGGTCCAATGTAAAGGGCTGAACGTGATTCTCTTTGATGGATAGTGGAGAATGAAAAGTAATAACGATGCTAATCCTAGTGATGCAAAAATGTAGGCGCTTTTATTGAAAAATAAGAAGTAAGATGAATTGAAAATAAAAAAGTTACAGGTGATCCAAGCTGAAATGTTAAAAATCCAAAATGAAAAGAATAAATTTGAGAGTTTATTTTTTTCAATATAAAGTGGAATAAATCCAAGAAAAATATTGATCAAGAGCAAAATAGTGTAAACAGATATCATGGTCTGTATTATAAATGTATTGGGAATATTATGGTATAGGTATTCCCTCTAGTCTAAATGGAGCAGCTTTAATATCTAGTTTTTTTAAGAGATGGTAGTGTTCTATTGAAACATTACTACGAGGAATGCCAAGAGTAGAGGAAATGTTTTCAGAAGCATTTAAATAGCCAGATAAAATACAGCTAGTTATTTCTGTTTCCTTTCTTTTCCAAATAAGTCCTGGAAGTTGCTGTTCAATGCTTTTTAATTCTGGGGGAACAAATCTATATTCTTTGATGGGGTAGGGCATTTGTAACATCCCTGCTTCAGAACAGAGGAGAGAGGATGTCTTCATTTTAGTCATGGCTTCTTTTACATCGAAGCAATGAGGAATTGAATCATCTAAAATAATGCAATCGTCTTTTAATTGCTTAATATTGATTATATTGGCTTTGTTTGTTGCTCCGATGATGATGTCGCTTTCGTATACTTCTTTAGAAAGGGAGTCGTTTTCAGAGACGGAAATGTCAATAGCTGCAGAGCTTTTTGACTCTAACTCTTTTTTTATCAAGTTCAACATTTTTTCACAGGATTTCACATCACAAAGGGTCAGTTTTTGGGGAGTAAAGTGTTTCTCTAAAAGCAAATGGCAAAATGATTGGCCGATTGACCCCATCCCTAAGACGGTTACGTTGAGATTTTGTATGGATTTATTTTTTTCTATGAGTGCTTTTTCAAGTGTTAAGAGTATGCTTGCGGCAGTTGTAGCGTGACCAGTCGTTAGCAGCATATTCATCTCTGCACATTTTTTTGCAATCGTTTTTCCATATTGAGTTGCAGAAGGAAGTAGCCCTGCAAGTGATATGACTTGGCTTTTTATGAATGATGCCATTTCTAGGCCCTTCATAATCATGAAATTTAGTTGATTTGTATTGCTGTATAAATCATTAAATGAAATGGGGAGTAATATTAAGGCTATATGACCTTTTTTGCATTTATATAGGGTTGTTATCATTGGCATATTATCTGAAATAGTTTTTAAATGTTGTTCTACCTTTTGATTTTCAATAGGAATATAGGCTAGTGTAGAAGAAATAGGAGGAGGGACGGTATTACAGGTAATAATGTTTAGTAGATCGCGCTTTGAGTAGGTGATAATGCTTTTTTGCTTGGGTTCTTCTATTATAGGCTGATTGTTCCTGAGTTTTAGAATGAGTTTAGTTTTTTCTTGGTGTGTTAATTCCTGAAGTGTTTTCATTTTGTAAGTGTTTTCAACTCTTTACCTATTTCTGACACTGATAAAGAGGATAAGAGTCTGTTTTGCTCCTCATCAATAAATTTTGAGAGTACTTTTACGGATATGTTTGAACAAAAATTATGTTGATTGAGTTGAACTCCAAACTCGTTTTCTATAGAATCAGAAATTTGAAATAAGATAAGGGAATTTGCTCCAATGTCGAGTAAGTTGCTAGTTTTACTTAAAGACTTAGTATTCAATATTTTTGATAAAATATTAAGAACCGCTTTTTCAGTGGGGGAGGATTCTTCTATATTAGAAAATGTAGGCGTTAGAGGAGAATTTTCTTTAATTATTTTTTTATAGCCATTTTGCTGATATTTTTTCTTGGCTTGTAATCGTTGTTTTTTTCCACTGGATGTTTTTGGATTGCAAAAGGGGTATGTGAAAAGAATGTCTTTAAAGGTAATGGAGTGGTTTTCATATATGGTTTTTTGGATGGTTTTTGCAAGTTCTTTTGTGTTTGCATGCTTAATAAAGGTTCTTTTTAATTCAACTATACAAACACATTGTGAAGGGCTTTTTTCAAATACGATGCTTCCATCAGTTACAAAATTTTTATGAACAGATTCGATAGATTTTTCGATATCACTTGGGTAGTGATTTGTTCCATTGATGATAATGAGGTCTTTAATTCTTCCTGTTACAAAGAGTTCTTTATCGTGGCTTAAATAGCCTAGATCTCCAGTTTTGACATAACGGATTCCGTTTATTATTTTGTATGATTTTTCAGTTTCGTTTTGGTTGTTCCAATACCCCTTTGTTACACAAGGACCAGATATATATATTTCTCCAATCTCGTTTTCTTTAGAGGGTGTATTTGTTTTGTGGTTTATTATTAAGATTGTGGTGTCTAAGATAGTTTTTCCACTGCTGACTAAAATTTTTGATTTTGATGAATGTTTTGTTGTTGAAATGACTTGGTTTTTTTCCAATGCAAAATCTAGCACGATATCTCTGACATAGGGGGTGTCGTGTTGTTTTCCTGTAACCATTAATGTCGCTTCGGCAAGTCCATAGCAGGGATAAAAAGAGGTGGGGTTGAATTGATGTTTTTGGAATGCTTTTGAAAATTTTTTTAATGTACTATCTTGTATAGGTTCTGCTCCAGTGTAGGCGCAGATCCAACGAGAAAGATCTAACGGTGGGTTAAGTGAGTTTGTCGCTTCTTTTTCTGTACATGCGTTATATGCAAAGTTTGGAGCGCCACTATGAGTGATTTTGTATTTGCTGATACAATTTAACCACGTTAAAGGAGATTTGATATAGGTCATAGTGGAGAGAATGTAGCTAGGGACTCCACAGTAAATATTTTTTAGATATCCACTAACCAAACCCATGTCATGGAAATTTGGCAGCCAAGATAAGCATTTACTAGTGTGTGTAATGTTTGCATTTTTTTGTATATATTCGCAATTGTATAAGATGTTTTTTTGAGTCACCATTACTCCTTTAGGACTCCCTGTAGAAGCAGATGTATATTGGATGAGTGCTATTTCATTAATGCTGAATTCCTGTGGTTCAAGAGCTGGGCTGTCTTTGTGAAGTACTGTTTGAAAGTCAAGTATATGGTTTGGATTTATTGATTTGAATCGAGATTGGTTTGCGTTTATTTTAGAAATATAAGGAGCATGACTGATTATAAATGAGGCGCCAGCATTTTCTATAATAGCATTTAAACGTTCCGTATGGTGATTGTTTTTTGGTGCATATGAAGGGATGGGGATTACCCCTGCGGCCATACATCCTAGGAAGGTGATTATAAAATCAATGCTATTATTAAAAATTAATAAAGCTCTGTCTCCATTTTTGGATGGAGTGCGGTGTTTAAGAAAATATGCGAATTGTAGTACTTTATTGAAGAGAGAGTAGTAGGTTTCTTTGCTTGAAATTTCCAACTGATTATTCAGACATGCGAATACCATGTCATTTTTTTGAAACATAGATCTATACCGTAGTGTATATAAGATAGAATCTATATTTGTATGGGGAGATAGGTGTTTATCTTCCTTTCTGTTTGAAGTAACTTTATTTTTCTTAGTTACAATAACTGTTTTTTGCATAGCTTTGTATAAATTAAGGGATCTGTAATATAAATATCATTATTGCTTAATGTTGTCAATGTTGTCTTTTATGTTTTGGAGGAGTGAATGAAATGATTAATTTTCTTGTTTTTTTATTATTTGTTAGTTGATATATCTGATTTTGAACATACTTAGGGGAATGAACTTAAAATTTTTTTGCAAAAAATTGTTCAACCCTTTACACTTTGAGTTATGTCAAGAAAACAGTCATCAAAAAGAGGTTATGGTCTTCACAATGTGGAGAAACGTAAATTAACGAAAAAAGAGATTGATGGACTCCTTTCTAAGTCTTGGAACGATATCTCTTTCATAGAATTAGTTAAATTAGTTCATTTTGGAAAAACGACAGAAGGGTTAGCTCGTCATTATAAGACGAGTACTATAGCAATTTTAAATAAACTTCGACTTTCATGATGTCGTTAAATCGATCATTTTTTGTTGTTTTTTTGATAGTAGCTACAGAACTTATTGGGTTTGGCCTTATTATTCCTGTATTACCTCAATTAGCGTCCCAATTTTATATCGATCATTTTTCACTTGGAATTTTAATGTCGGCTTTTTCTTTTGCTCAGTTTATAGCCGCGCCTATTTTGGGGCATTTGTCGGATATTTATGGGCGGAAATCAATTTTAATACTGAGTAAGTGTGGAACAGTTTTATCGTATCTTGTTTTGGCATATGCGCACAATTTTTGGTTGTTTTTATTGGCACGTTTATTGGATGGTTTTACAGGGGGAAATATAGCTGTAGCGAGAGCTTATATTTCAGATATTACGACAAAAGAGACACGGTCTAGGGGAATGGCTGTTATTGGTATGTCGTTTGGTTTGGGCTTTGTTCTAGGCCCTGCTATAGGTGGTTTTTTGCATAATGATGTGAATGGGCAGTTTGTAACGTCTTTGGTAGCCGCATCGCTTTCGTTATTGGCTATTGTATTTACGTTTTTTTTATTGGAGGAGCCTCAAAAGAAAAAACATGTTTCTAAAAAATCTTCTGGTTTTTTTAAGCAGTTGATGTCTATTCAAAATCGAATGATAGTGGGGGTTTGTGGGATATATTTTGTATATATGATTATTTTCTCTGGTTTTGAAGTTACATTTTCTGTTTTTACAGATCACATGTACAACTATAGTACTAAACAAAATAGTTTTCTTTTTATGTATCTGGGCATTATTGCTATTTTAGTTCAGGGGATTTTTATGCGGAAATCTTTTTCTTCGCTTGGGTTTTTGGTTTTTTTGGGGTGTGGACTGTTATCGATTGGCTTTTTTGGGATGTTTATTTCTAGTTCTACGACTTTGTTACTTGTTTTTTTAACTTTTGTGGCTGTAGGGTTTTCTTTTGTTAATACCTTTTTACCTTCTTTATATTCTTTGTACTTAAGTGAATCGAATCGGGGTGTAGCTTTAGGTATTTATGAAAGTATTGGAAGTATTTGTAGAATGATAGGTCCTATTATAGCTTATTTGGTTGCGTTTGATTTGTTGAGGTATGAGTATTTGGCTTTTTCATGTACAGTCTTTGTTCTTGGGTGTGTAGCATGGGGGATGGTCTTGAAAGACCGATCTTTAGTGAATCAGTAAGCGAGAGAAGAGGATTCTTCTAGGGGCGATCTTTTATTATTTTTTTTGCTATTTTTAAAAAATCTTCTGCTTCTTTTATTTTTTTTATTAAATCAGGTTTTTTTATTTCTGTATAAGGATTTAGTTGTGTACTCTTAAATAGAGGTTCTGAAAATTCGTGGATAGTTTCTTTGTCTTTTTTTGCTAAATAGATGAGAATGTCATTTTTTGTTGATTTATTTTTAATGTGGTGGTCCTTTTCTTTGTTGGAAAGTTTGCTAATTCGACTATATTGTTTGATGCTATCTACGTTTCTTCCAATTAATTTTGCAATATTGGCTAATGTATACCCTGTTTTTTCTTTTATTTTCATGATGGCATTTGCTAGTTCTATTGTGTTTAAATCTGTTCGATGCATATTTTCTGCAAGTTGGAGTAATTCTAAATGGGTATCATCTTTTGTGTAATTTTTGATAATGCTTGGGATTGAGGGTTTATTCAAATATTTGAAGGCTAGAAATCTATTTCCTCCTATCAGTAAAATATATTTATCGTCTATTTCAGGATGTTTCATGACTGTAATAGGGTGGATGAGTCCTTTTAATTCGATATCTTCTGCTAATTCTTTAATATTTTTTTCTTCAAATGATTGACGTACTTGTGGTTGTGAAATAATGCGAGAAAGGGGGATATCAATAATGATTTTGTCTCCGTATTTTTCTATTTGATCTTTGGTTAGATCACTCTTGGTAGATATTGGAGATTTTTGAGTGAAAAGACTATGTTGTTCTAACATTACTATGTTTTACAAAGATAGTTTTTCTAATATTTCTTTTGTTAGACAAGTATAATCTATGGAAGCAGACGAGTTCTTATCAAAGGTTAGTATGCTTTGATCTGTTGCGTTAGCATGGTCGATGGCGCTATTGCTTTTAATATATGTTTTGCAAAGTTGATTTTTATAATTTTCTTTACATAAATTATAGGCTTCTTTGAACAGGGTTTCTTTTGTGTGAGTTTGTGTGAAGAAAAATCCAAGAATAGTGCAGTTTATTTCAAAAACTTCTTGAAGTTTTTCGACAGTTTGTATAAGTAATTCTAAGCCTGTTAAAGAAAATACATCGGCATGAAGGGGAATCATGATATGATCTGAGGCAATAATAGAATTGATGGTTAGAAGCCCTAGAGAAGGCTGGCAATCAATGAGAATGAAATCATAGCTTTCAAGGTCTTTTTTATATGTTTTTAGCAATCGTTTTAAGACGGTTTCTCTGGAATGAAGAGGGACAAGGTCTAATTCAGCAGAGCTAAGTAAGACGTTGCTGGGTAAAATATCCAGATTATCTAGATATGTTTTTGTTAGAACCTGGTTTAATGTAATCGTGTTTTTTTGTGGGTGCTGTGAAGGAATTAATAGGTCATAAATGGATAAATCATGATCTGTTGTGCTTGCTAAAACTTGAGTAAGATTAGCTTGTGGATCCATATCTATGACCAATACTTTATGTGAATCTAAAGCAAGGCTAGAGGCTACATTAATGGTAGAGGTAGTTTTTCCTACGCCACCTTTTTGATTTGCAAATGAAATAATTTTTGTCATATGTTTTTAAGCTAGTGGAGGCGGCACCCAGATTCGAACTGGGGATAAAGGTTTTGCAAACCTCTGCCTTACCACTTGGCCATACCGCCTTAAAATACAGCTATTTTATGCGAGAATGAAGATGTTTTCAATAAAGAATAATGTTTAGGTGTGTAGGGAGCAGTGATTTAAGCAAGGGTATGAGGTTTTTTATTCGTCCCATTGTAAGTGTTTTCTTTTTTTGTCGAATTTTTTAAGTATTTCTAATAGTTCAAATAATCTTTTTGCTCGTTTTGAACTGGCTTTCTTATTGGTATGAGTAAAGGCTTCTTGAATTGAAATAATATGCTCTCTATTAATCCCTAGCTCATCTAGAGGGTTCGTGTTTAGAGGTCTTAGCATAAGATGATTTTTTCATAATTATGAGTTGTCGTCAATTTAATGTTAAATATATGGCTGCAAAAATGATGCAATGGTATAATGAAGTATGATTATCTTTCCTTTTTTATGGGTAAATGGAATGTTATGATGATACGTTTTTATTTATTTGTGTGTTTTGTTGTAAGTTTTCAAATTTTGTTTTGGATGATGTCTGCTCCTTCTTGGACTTTTCCTCTAAGTACGCTTTTGTTTTTTCTTTTATTTTCAATTCAATTTTTTCAATTAAGAAAGAGTCACTATTATAAAAATCAATCTAGAACTAAATTGTATGATCCTGCATTGGATTTGGATACTGCAAAAAGAGTTCAGGAAGCATTGTTGGCGATTGACCCTCCAGAAACGGATAAAGTGAAAATAGTCAAAAGATGTGTTCCCGCTACTACATTAGGTGGGGATTTTTATACATTTGTTAATAAAACGTATAATAAATTGTCAAAAGTGTCTACTATTCCTGGAGTTGTTGAGTTGGTTGATGATCATGAAAATGAGATCGGTGTTACTATTGGAGATGTTGCTGGACATGGGGTATCTTCTGCATTGGTGATGGCTCTTGCGTCGGGACTTCTTGGAAGGATTGGTTTTAATAATAAATCTCCAGCTGTTATTATGCAGCGTTCTAATATAGATATTCAGAAGTTTATTGCGACGTCTCATATTAGTCATGTTACAGCGTTTTATGGGAATATTAATTTAGATAATTTAACCCTGACGTATTCTAATGCTGGACATCCTTCTGGGATTATTATTCATAAAGATTCTTCCTATGAAATGTTGAGTACGGATGGTATTTTTTTGGGGATGTATCCGGATGAAGTGTATACAGAGAAAGTTTATCAACTTGCTTCTGGAGATCGCATTCTTTTATATACGGATGGTATTATTGAAACGATTAATTCTAATCGAGAGGCATTTGGTGTTAATCGTTTAATTGATAATGCGTTGATGAATCAAGATCGAGATATTGACTATGTATTAGAACTTGTTTTTGAGCAACTGTATAAATTTAGAGAAGGTCATGAACAGAAAGATGATCAGACATTAATTGTTATTGAGGTGAAATAAGCGTTTTTATGTGGGTTCAGGGTGTTAATATTACTAAGGTTACGGATAAAAAGAAGCGAAAACAAATAGATCATTTAATTCTTGAAAAAGAATCTACCTTATATTTTAATGACGACCTTATTACGACCTTGGTTCATACGCCCCAATTAGAAAAAGAATTGGGCTTAGGATACCTTTTAAGCCATGGGTATTCTGTTATGAATTCGGATAGCTTTTCATTTAAGGATTCGAGTATTCGAGTGAATTCTAGTGAAGAAAAAGCTGTTTTTTTGAAACATTCAACGATTGACCGGCTTGATTCTTCGATTGTGTTTTCACTGACAGCTTTTTTTCAGGAGGCAGCACTTCTTTTTAAACAAACAGCTATTAGTGAAAGTGCGGCTATTGCAGATGATAAAACACTTTTGTATAAGGCTGAAGATTTATATCAATCTAATGCTTTTTATAAGGTTCTAGGTCAAGCTGTTGTTCAAAATGAATCAACATTTCATGATAAAATTTTGTTGTTATCGGCTAAATGTGATTCTCAGTTAATGAAACTGTGTTGTCGTTTTCACTTTAAAGCCATACTGACTCGGACTGCACCTACGTTTCAGGCGGTTCAGATGGCTAATGATGCGAATATCTTGTTAATAGGGTTTGCAAGAGGGAAGCGTTTTAATCTATATAATAAAAAATGAGTTTAAAAAGAAAATTTAAGCTAGTTTAGGTGTATACTCTTTTGAAAATTTCACCTATATGCGTTGTATATTGATCATAACTAAATAGTTCGTCTAGTTCAGTTTGAGAAAATAATGAGGAAATCTGGTTGTCTTTTGATATTTTTATGTCGAAATTTATGTGTTCATCAAATGCAGCGAGTGCATTTTTTTGGACGATTCGGTATGATTCCTCACGTGAGAGTCCTTTTTCTACCATTTTAATTAATAGCTTTTGTGAGAAAAACACATTGTAAGATTTTTCTATATTCCGTTGCATTTGTTTTTTGTTTACTACCATGCCTGATAAAACTTTTTGCATAAGACCTAACATATAATCTAGTCCTATTGTAGCGTCTGGGAAGATGACTCTTTCAGCAGAGGAGTGAGAAATGTCTCTCTCGTGCCATAATGCTTGGTTTTCAAGAGCTGTCAGAGTATATCCTCTAATGGTCCGAGCTAGACCTGTAATTCTTTCACAAATAATGGGGTTTCGTTTATGAGGCATTGCAGATGACCCTTTTTGTTTTGAAGAAAAAGGTTCTTGAATTTCGTTGAATTCAGTTTTTTGAAGACCTCTGATTTCTACCGCCATTTTTTCTAAGGTGCCTGCAATAACGGCTAAAGTGGTCATGAAGTCTGCATGTCTATCTCGTTGTAAGGTTTGAGTCGATGCAGAGGAAGCCTCTATATTGAGCTGATTACATACCAGTTTTTCAAGCTTAGGAGGCATATGTACATAATTTCCAACTGCTCCAGATATTTTTCCTACATTTAATTGATCTAACGAGTTTTGAAGACGTTTTTTGTTTCTTTTTAATTCCTCATACCAAACTGTGAGTTTTAGACCTAAGGTGGTGGGTTCTGCATGAACGCCGTGTGTTCGACCCATCATTAATGTGTATTGATGTGAATGAGCTTGTTTTTTTGTTATGTCTAGAAGCGTATCTATTTCTTTCAATAACAATCGGCCTGCTTCTTGTATTTGAAGACTAAAGCCTGTATCAACGACATCAGAGGAGGTTAGTCCAAGGTGAATAAATCGGGATTCTGGGCCTACATTTTCAGCAACACAGGTTAAAAAAGCTATGACATCATGGTGTATTTCGTTTTCGATTTCATTGATTCGTTTAACGTCAAATGCTGCAGTTTTCTTTATGTGATCGCAGTCTTTTTTTGATATATTTCCTAATATGACATGTGCTTCGCATGCAGCTAATTCAATATCAAGCCATTTTTGAAACTTTGTTTTTAGTGTCCATACTTCCGAAAGCTCTTTTCGTGAATAACGTTCAATCATGTGATGATTGTATCAAAATGCTTATATTTGCTCAATAAATTCTTTGAAGAGATTAGGATGAAGAAAAAAAAAGTGAAATTTTTTTTCATTTTCATACGATAACTATATAAAGGTATTAATTAAAAAATAATTTTGGGGGATCTAATATGAAGAATCAATATACAAACAATTTAAAAGATATATCTCAGGTTTTAGCTTCTTTTGGATTATCACTTGATGTTGATTCTGGTGGTGCTTATAAAGAACATGATTTTACGTCTGTTGTTTCTTCTGATTATCGATCTAATTATAAAGTTTTAAGTGAAGATGGGACTTTGTTTGAACTTACTGATGGAGATTTGTTTTTAAGATCTTTAAAAGAAACAGAAACATCTTTTCGAATTAAGCTATTTATTAATGCTTAATTTTATTTTTTTCTTAAATTTTTAATTCATCACTTTTGTGAAGCATGGTACAATTTTTCAATGATTACTGGGAGTACTCAATTGTTAGGTGTTATTGGGGATCCTATTTCTCATTCTGATTCTCCTCTTATTCATAATGCAATGTTGTCTCTTCATGAAATTGATATGGTGTATCTACCTTTTCATGTGAAACCAGAGAAACTTCAAGAGACTGTTCAAGCCTTGAAATCTATGAATGTTCGAGGGTTTAATGTTACGGTTCCTCATAAAGAATCTATTCTACAATGTTTAGATGAGGTGGATGAGTCGGCTCTTCAAGTTGGCGCTGTTAATACGGTTATCAATGAGAAGGGGCGATTAATTGGATATAATACGGATGGACGTGGATTTTTATTTACCTTAAAAGAACAATATGGCTTTGATTTGCGAGATAAACATGTCTGTATACTGGGTTCTGGAGGAACAGCAAAAGCTTTATCGTTAGTGTGTGCCTCACAGGGTATATCTAAACTCAGTATTATTAATAGAACATTAACAAAGGCACAGCAGTTGGGAGATGTTTTAAGTGATCAGTCGGATTGTTCTATAGAGGCCTTTCAGTTGAATTCAGATGATTCTTTTGTGGCTTTGGAAGGAGCTGACCTAATTATTCAAACAACGTCTGTAGGAATGATTTTAGAGGAATGTCCATTAAACGATTTTAAATGGGTTTCCTCAGATAAGATTTGTTATGATGTGATATATAAGCCTAGAAAAACACGATTTTTAACCTTAGCAGAAGAGGCTGGGGCCAAAACGATTAATGGTGTTCATATGTTAGTAGCTCAAGCGATGTATGCGTATACATTATTTACAGGCACAGATGCCGATTATGCTGTTATGCTTCAACAGTTATCTCAGGGTTAAATAAGATTTAGAAGGTACATAGGTGTTCATATGAGGATGATTGATTATTATAAAACAACAGTGGGGCTTTTAAGAAAAGAGAATTTAGTGTGGGTTCCTTTTATTGTATTTTATATTCTTTATGATGTTATAGCCTTGTATCGTTATTCAGGACAAGAAGGTATGTTTCAACTTGATTTTTTATTTATGTTTCAGCATATTGTTCAATATCTTGTTTATGGAGGGCTTGTTTTCCTTGTTCATGAATTGACCAAAGATGTGGTGTCATTGAGATCTGCCTTTAATTCGTTTAAAGAAAGCGTGTTTTCTCTTTTTTTGTGTTCTTTGTTTGGGAACTTTCTTTTGTTGCTATTATACTTTTTATTTTCTAATGGCTATAATGTTTTTGGTAGTGAGGATGTGGCGTTAGAGGGGATGCCCCTTGTGCAATTGATAGCACTTCCTTTTTTAATGTATAGTTTGGTTCCTGTTCAAGCTATTTTAAATACTATTTTTATTTTTAAAGTGGTGAAAAATATGACTGCCTGGGAAAGCTTTGTGTGTTCATTTAAGTCTTGTTTTTCACATTTTTTTGTTTGTTTAAGGTGGTTTTTGTATATTATGCCTGTGTTTTTTGTCCAACTCTTATTCTTGCCTATTATTACATCTGATCTGTTGGTTAAACATCTACTTATGTCTGTACTTAATGGGTGTGCTTTTACATTTATTACTGTATTTAGTTATGTTTATTTTAAAGATAATTTTATGGAATCTAGAGATCTTGTAAAGGTGCCTGATCACTAATTTTTATCTTTTTATATATATATGCTACACTGTTTACTAGAGAAAGTAGTTAGGAGTCACTTATGAATAGTACTAAGAGCATCATATTATCTTTATCTAATACTGTGAAGAAAATAAGAGATTTATCTATTAAGCAGAGATTAGATTTAATATCTATTGTCGATTCTTTCTACCAAAAGTACCCAGATTTTGTTGCAGATTCGAAAAATGATATTGATTTTTTTGATTCTTTTTCAATGAATATGTCCACATATCCTGATATAGATCCAAGTGTTTTTATTAGTATTCTTCGTCATGGAATTAAACCCCGTAAACATTTGGGTATGGCTGAAATTTTGGATTATGTTGTAGAGAAGTATGATGATCTTGATACCTTTGTTGAACATGAAACGTTATTAATAGACGTGTTGAAAGAAAGATTACTCTATGATGATATGATTTCTACATTAAACGAAGTTTGGGAAACAGAAATTAGTCTTTTGGAAGGAACTAAGTAGCGTTTCTTCTGATTTGGTGAGAGCCTAAAGATATCGGTCTCTTTAGAATTGCTTTGCATATTTCTGATCCTACCATAAGTAGATTGTGGCATTCTAAATCAAATATATTGCAAGTGTTTGTATGTGTTTGTTTAATGAGGGTGTTTAGCTCTTTTTGAGCGTTGATAACTTGGTTTTTTTCTCTGATAATGCCGCAGTTTTTCCACATTATTTCTTGAATATTGTTTTTAAATGTTTGGGAGAGCTGTTGTTTTGTTTGCTTATCGGGAAGGGGGATATGTTTTGGTAGGGTGTGGGAGGGGGATGTTTTATTGCGAATATCTGAGATGGTATTTAATGCAAAAACAACGCCTTCTAGTAATGAGTTGGAGGCTAGGCGGTTTGCCCCATGGACTCCAGTACAGGCTACTTCGCCAATGGCATATAAATGATCTATGTTTGTTTTTCCATGAAGATTAGTTTTAACGCCACCCATAAAATAATGAGCTGCGGGGGTAATTGGGCAAGGAGATGTTTGTAGATCTATGTTGTTTTTTTTCAGTGTTTGGAAAATATTGGGAAATGTTTCTTGTATATGAGGAATAGATCTACAATCTAAAAATATGTTTTGATTGAGAGATAGTTGTCGATATACTTCTTTAGATACTATATCTCTGGGAGCTAATGATCGTAACGGGTGAATACTGTCCATTATGGGGATATTGTCTTGATTGATAAGTGTTGCTCCTTCGCCTCTTAATGTTTCTGAAAGTAAAAATACACTAGTGCTGTTATTAAGGGGGAATGTAGTAGGGTGAAATTGTATGAATTCACAGTCTGTTAACGTGCAACCGGCTTTTTTTGCGAGGGCTAGCCCATCTCCAGTGGCTATTTCAGGGTTTGACGTATATTTAAAGATTTGACCACTTCCTCCTGTTGCTAAAATAGTGTGACTTGCATGGCAGATTAGGGGGGCGTTATTAGAGATTAATACAGCCCCGTGACAGCCATTTTTATCGACTATGAGTGAATGAGTAAAGGTGTTTTCTTTTATTGAAATGTTTTTTATAGATCTGATTTTTTGTAATAATGCATGAATTATACTTTTTCCAGTTCTGTCTTTATCGTTTAATATGCGAGCTTCTTGATGAGCGCCCTCTTTTGATAGGTGTAATTCATTGTTTTTCTGATTGAATTGAACCCCATTGTTGAGTAGATGCTGGATAGCTTTTGAGGCATTTTTGGTTAAGAGTTCAACAGCTTTTTTATTGCAGTGGCCGTGTCCAGCATTTAGAGTATCTTCGTAATGTTTTTTTGGGCTATCTTGTTTGCTTATGGCGGCTGCAATTCCTCCTTGAGCGTAATAGGTATTGCTTTCTTTTAATATGGTCTTGGTTATGAGTGTAACGTTATAGTGCTTGGATGCCTCTATAGCAGCAACAAGTCCTGCAATTCCTGTGCCGATAATGAGTATATCTGTTGATTTTATTTCTGCTTTAGTCATCTTAGTTGTTGCTATATTACTTTAGTTTTTATTACAATACATGTGAATATTTACTTTTTAAAGTTTTTTATTAATAGTTAATGTGGAGTTAGAGCATCATGATAGATTATAAGCCGTTGGATTTTGAGGAAAACTGTATTAAACAGTGGGAAGATCTTCATTTATATGAGGTCTCTGAAACTCAGAAAAAAGAAAAGTTTTATGTGTTGGAAATGTTTCCTTATCCATCAGGGTCTTTACATATGGGACATGTTAGAAACTATGTAATTGGGGATGCTTTAGCACGATTTAAACGGATGAATGGATTTGATGTATTATATCCGATGGGCTTTGATAGTTTTGGGCTTCCAGCTGAAAATGCAGCGATTAAGCATGGAATAAATCCTCAAGAGTGGACGAAAAAAAATATTGACCACATGATTACTCAGCTGAAGCGTCTAGGCTTAAGTTACGATTGGAATAGAACACTTTCAACCTATTCTTCAGATTATTATAAATGGAATCAGTGGCTTTTTATTCAGATGTATAAGAAAGGGTTGATTTATAGAAAAAAGGGATGGGTTAATTGGGATCCAGTAGATAAAACGGTGCTTGCAAATGAGCAAGTTATTGATGGAAAGGGATGGCGAT
>QFBQ01000022.1 GCA_003265885.1 Candidatus Marinamargulisbacteria bacterium SCGC AG-343-D04 | reverse complement strand
CAGGAATGGAAAGAAATTAAGCTTGGGGACAGGCATACATTGTTTTTTAGAAAGGGGGTAGATAAATCTATGCAAGATGCATATGTTCAAGCAGGGCAAGAAGAGGGCTGTGTGTCCCTCGAAAATTTGCTTCAATGGTTGAGAAATGCAAATGAATGCCCAGTAACCAAATGTAATTTATCTATATACAGTCCTCTTTTACAATCTGTGCAAAAGACACCTGAAGATTTAAATATTGAGTGTTGTAGACTAGGATTTAAGTATTATCATGGACAAGGGGTAAATCAAAGTGATGAAAAAGCCTTTGAATGGTATAAATTAGCTGCAGATCAAGGGGATGCACCGGCACAAAATAATTTAGGTTTTTTGTATAAAGAGGGCTTAGGTGTAGAGCAAAGTAATGAAGAGGCTGGGAAATGGTATAAATTAGCTGCAGATCAAGGACATTCAATAGCACAACATGATCTGGGACTGATGTATCAATATGGAAAAGGTGTAGAGCAAAGTGATCAAGAAGCTGTTAGATTATATACATTAGCGGCGGAACAAAGGTATGCTCCGGCACAAAACAATTTGGGTGTTATGTATGAAAGTGGAGAAGGTGTAGAACAAAGTAATGAAGAGGCTGTTAAATGGTATGAAAAAGCTGCGGATCAAGGGTGGATATTTGCTCAATATAATCTGGGGTGGCTGTATCAAAAGGGCCTAGGAGTAGATCCGAGGTTAAGTAAAGACGATAGAATGAAAGAGGCCGCTAAATGGTTTCAAAAAGCTGCAGATCAAGAAATGGCAGAAGCTCAATTTATACTGGGGGGGATGTATAAAAATGGAGAAGGTGTAGAACAAAGTGATGCAGAGGCTGTTAAATGGTTTCAAAAAGCGGCGGATCAAGGAAATGCTCTGGCACAAAATAATCTGGCGGGGATGTATTATCGAAATAGAGGAATAGATCCTCAAATGAGTGAAGAGAATCGAAAGGAAGAAGTTGTGAAATGGTTAAAATTAGCTGCAGATCAAGGATTGGCGTCATCACAATGGAAACTGGGAAACATGTATCGATTTGGACTAGGGGTTACAAAAGATTTAAAAAAATCGTTTGAATGGTATAAATTAGCTGCGAATCAAGGATTTGCTCCGGCACAATATAATCTGGGAAATATGTATAAAAAGGGAAGAGGGGTGGATCAAGATTATGGAAAAGCGCTTGAATGGTATAGAAAAGCTGCGGGTCAAGGATTTGCTCCGGCACAAAATAATTTGGGTTTTATGTATGAACGTGGAGAAGGTGTGGCGAAAAATACGAAGGAAACCGTTAAATGGCTGAGATTAGCGGCGGATCAAGGATTGGCGAATGCGCAATGTAATCTGGGATTGATGTATTATTTGGGAAAAGGTGTGGTGAAAGATCTGAAGGAAGCCGCTAGGCTATATCGATTAGCGGCGGATCAAGGAAATGCTCTGGCACAAAATAATCTGGCGGGGATGTATTATCAAAATAGAGGAATAGATCCTCAAATGAGTGAAGAGAATCGAATGGAAGAAGTTGTGAAATGGTTAAAATTAGCTGCAGATCAAGGATTGGCGTATTCACAATGGAGACTGGGATACATGTATCAATGTGGACTAGGGGTAGAGAAAAGTGATGTAGAGGCTGCGAGACTATATCAATTAGCGGAGGATCAAGGATTTGCTCCGGCACAAAGTAATCTGGGATTGAGTTATAACATTGGAGAATTTTTAGAGAAAGATCCGAAGGAAGCCGCTAGGCTATATCGAGTAGCTGCGGATCAAGGGCATGCAGACGCGCAATATAATCTGGGCTTTATGTATGAAAGTGGAAAAGGGGTAGAGAAAAGTGATCAAGAAGCTGCTAGGCTATATCGATTAGCTGCGGATCAAGGATTTGAAAAGGCTCAATGTAAGCTGGGAAACATGTATCAAAAGGGAAAAGGGGTAGATCAAGATTTAAATGAAGCTGTTAGATTATATACATTAGCTGCGAATAAAGAATTTGCTCCTGCACAAAATAATCTGGGAAGCATGTATTATTTTGGAAACGGGGTAGATCAAGATTATGGACAAGCGGCTGAATGGTATAGATTAGCTGCGAATCAAGGATTTGCTCCGGCACAATATAATCTGGGCTTTATGTATGAAAGTGGAAAAGGGGTAAAGCAAGATTTTAAAAAAGCGTTTGAATGGTATACAAAAGCCGCGGAACAAAGGTATGCTCCGGCTCAATATCATTTGGGGCGTATGTATAAATTAGGGGAAGGTGTAGATCCGAGTTTAAGTAAAGACGATAGAATGAAAGAAGCTTTTAAATGGTATACAAAAGCTGCAGAGCAAAGACATCCATCGGCTCAATTAAATCTGGGATTGATGAATCAAAATGGAGAAGGTGTGGCGAAAGATCTGAAGGAAGCCGTTAGGCTATATCGATTAGCTGCGGAACAAGGAAATGATTCAGCCCTAGAAATATTAAAGAAGATGGCCGAAACAGATGCTGATGCACAATATAATCTGGGATGTATGTATGAACATGGACTAGGAGTAGAACAAAGTATTGAAGAGGCTGCTAAATGGTATCTATTAGCTGCGAAACAACTACATAAAGAAGCAGCATATGCTCTGATAAACACGGACATGAAGAATTATGAAATAATAGAGAAAGAAATACAGAAATTAAATTCGAATTAAAACATAAAGTAAAAAAAGCGTAGTACAAAACAGATTAATTGCCAATACTGGATATAGGACGCTCTCAAATGTTATTGATCTGTTTTTATCATCTTGAACCATTCAAATGATATGTTTCACGTGAAACATTTTTTGTTTCACGTGAAACAATTCGCTTTAAATCACAGAGTCCTGCGTTCCCCCGTCCAACTGATGCCCTCTATTAGCTCTGTCGAAAACAAGGTGCATCTAATATCGTTATACGCAGGAAAAAGTCGTTTCAAACACTGTGCATAACCGTTCAGTTGCTTATGATAGCGATCAAATAACCGATCGATACTAGACAGGCTGTCCGTCTTTATATCTACTATATGCAAGGTTTCACCTGTTTTTTCTAAAATATCAATACGCCCTGATACGGAAACTCCCTCCCATTCTCCAGTAACGGGGTATTCATGTCTCAATGCCGCTGTGTCCAAGCTCTGAAACAGATCATGTCCCATTGAATGTTCAATGGATTCTCTACATTTTTTTTGAAGAGATTCTGGAAGAAGCTTATACAATGGATGATTTTTCAAAAACGAAAGCACCGTAAACGACGGATCTTGGACATGCAAAGATCTCATAATCCCCTCATGAATCAACGTTCCAGCATGTGCATAATATAGGGTTTGCATGGATTCAGATTCATAAGAAGAACGACTCTCTTTCTCTAAAGAAGAAATCGACGTAGGGTTCTCAATAGAAAAAGGATCTGGAAAAGATAAAGAAGACGTAATCGATCGTGCTGAAGAGGTCCTCGTTTCTATATCTCTATCAGGAAGTCCATGTATCTGTTGTATAAGATCTATAGATACCATCTGCTGATCCTCGTCTTCAAAACATAAAGCGTGAGCATCAACTCTAAACTCAGGTAACTGATACAGAAAATTCATATAAGACCGCTGATGCATCGAGTGAACTAAGCCAGAAAGCACCAAATATCGCTTCGCTCGTGTACATGCCACATAAAACAATCTCTTTTCTTCTTCTATAGACAACTCTGTTTCTTTTCCAAAGAAAGCATTCCTCTGCTCTTTACCAGAATCGCTCCCATCCGAAACATGCATCCCCATAGTATGAATCAAACAGGTATCACTGGTTTTCAAAGGAAACTTTCTATGGCATCCAGCAACAATAACTAAAGGATACTCCAGCCCTTTTGCGGAATGAATCGTACTAATCCGAATGCTATTATCTTCTGGTTGATCACTTTCGAATGGTGTGTCATATATAGAACACTTAAACTCTAATTCTTCTAATAAAGTATAGCGGGAATATCGAGGGGATGATTCGCATTCTAGTAATAAATCTAATACACGATCTGCCTGTGTCACACGTTCATGTTTTTCCTGCAAATAAGCCTGAAAGCTTCCTTGTTTCATCAGTCTCGACATAAGTGTCGAAAAGCGCTGTGTTTTAGACCAGCATACCCACTCCGACACCATTTCTTTTATACTCCTTACAGAAGAAATGTAATCTGGGTTAATATCTTTTGAACTCAAGTACTGCGTACATTTATCTACTATACTGTTGCCAGGAGCATTAATAATACAAAATGAAAGATCTAAAGAAGCTCCAAAAAAAGGAGATTGTAAGACAGAAAACCATGAGACATCATCGCTTAAATGACATAATCCTTTAATGCAATTAAACATATCCAGCACCACTTGTTGTTGGAAAAAGCCTTTTTGTTTATCTAGAATCACGGGAAAACCTTTGTCGACTAAATAGTCTTTAATTTTTTCTCCGTAACGTCGTTCACGAGTCAAAATCAACATATCCTTAAACGACAAATCCTGATCTAAATATGCCTGAGAACATCGTCGAGAAATCATGTCTAATTCATCCAACATTTCTGTGCTGTCTTTCAAAAACAACGCCTCTACACGTCCGCTTATATCTAGCTGAGCCTGCAAAGGCGTATACTGTGTTTTATGAATAGAATGATGTTCAAATAAATACGAAAAAACCGGATTTATGACAGATAAAACATTTTCAGAAGATCTAAAATTTTCAGATAAATGAACAATAGATGACGTTTGAGAATATGACGTAAAATCTGTAGTGAGTTGCTTAAAAAAAGACAAATCTGCTCCTCTAAACCGATAAATACATTGCTTTACATCTCCTACCATAAACAGTTTCCGTGCATGAAGCGGATGCTCCGAATGGCATAACAACGACATAATATCCCATTGCAAAGGGTCTGTATCTTGGCACTCATCTACCATAATATAGGCAAAACGCTCTTGAACCTCATTGCGAATCTCCTTTTGCTCTAATAACTTTTTTGCACAGACAATAAGATCATGATAATCCAAACTATTACTATTCAACTTTAAACGTTCTACTCGCTTTTTAAGCTCTAAATAAATTCTATACGTACACCGAGAAAGATCCGTCATCGTTTGCTCTGTTACCGATGAAAAACCAGACAGGATATCTTCTTTATTAAAGCATTGAAGAATATCTCGTTCTAAACGAGATTCCGAAAATTGACGCAAATATTGGGTAAGGTCTTCTTCTAAATACTCTGGGACCTCTATCATAAAAGCTTTAAAAGCCAATTGTATTAAAAACAGTCTATCACTATCACTGACAATAGAAAATTGAGGAGAAATCCCGCATTCAAATGCAAACTCTCTGCACAAGGTAGCACAAAAACCATGAATCGTCGTAATATGCGCATGGTGCAATTGCCTCCAAATATCATGAATACGTCCATCGATAGATTCATTATCTGAAAAGTGTTTATAGATACGAGACAGACATTCTCCCGCCGCTTTATTTGTAAACGTTAAAGCCAGTACCTGTTGAGGAGAGATGTCTACATTTTCTTCTAAAATTTGGCAATATCGTGTCACAAACAAAGTCGTTTTTCCTGAGCCCGCTCCCGCCTCGACTAAAATATTTTGAGAATAATCTAAAGCGGCTTTCTGACTAACTGTTAACTTCATCGTTCATACCTCTTTTCATAGCGACACGTAGGCCTGTAATCACAAAACGAGCAATATTGTGCACGTTTAGACTCTGAGATAAGAGCATTTTCAGCCATCGATGCTTCTACCTGACCCTGTCTAATCAAATGAACCAAAGCTGTAATATGACGATGAATTTTATCAAAAAATGATGCATCATAAATAACAGGACGTTTTCTTCCCACATCAAAGATCTCGCCCTTAGATTCCGCTGTACAACACGCCACTTTTTCTTGGACGAGGGTAGGGCTATGGCACTGAATATAAACGGCCCCTTGAGGCAATTTTTTCTGAGTTTTATATAAACAATAAAGATAGAGTGGGAGTTGAAGAGACTGCAATGTATCGATCTCCCTACCTGTAGGAAGCGTTTTTCCTGTTTTATAGTCCACTAGCACAGGCCCTTGAGGGTCATCAAAAACCGCATCACATTTACCCTTAATCACCGTTTCTTTGTCTAGAGATACCAATAAGGCGTCTTCAATAATCGATGGGGTTTTATAGTACGCGGACTTCATAATAATATCCGTAATCTGGTCTAACATACTTTCCTCTTCACCAGAAGCAAACAACATACGTTTTTTGGCTTTCCATGAGATAGAATGTGATGGATAGGCCGCCAAAACCTTTTCACTGCTCAGTTGAAGTTGATGACGAATCATTTCGCGAGTATATTCTGGGTGGGACGAAATCCACGTATTCACATTTTCTAAAATGTGATGAAGCGCCATTCCCCATTCAGATTTAGATAGCTGCTCTTGTTGAGACTCAATAGGAGAAATTCCTACCACATAATTTAAAAAGAACTTATAAGGACACCCTTGATAGGTATCCAGAGCCGTTGCAGATAACGGCCGTTTACTGAACTGTTGGCAGGCATTCAAAATAGCCGACATAGAATGCGAAACAGAAGGCTTATCTACCTGTTTAGAAACTTTCGTATCTTGAGATATCACTCTTTGTGATACTGGGGTAGGGGCCATCCCTAATAACGGAACATGGGTGTCTGACCCTACCTGAGTAGACATACTAACGTACATAAACTCCGCTTCCGTATAAAGTCTATTGATATCCTCAACGCGCTGGTCGAGATTATGAGAGGGAAAGCTTTTACAGGCATATTCAAATTTAGAATGAATAAAAAGATTTTGATGAGGGTCATCTCGATGAAGAAACTGAGAACATCCCAATATCGCCACATGAGAGCAAGACATATAACGTGCTTCATCTAACGTAAGTAACTCCACATGAGCCTGAGAGGGGGCAGGGGGGACACTATGATAAGACAGGTAATGAAGGCAGGATTCATAAAAAAGAGAACGCCCCCCATGTTGATATCTCCAAGACCGGTAATGAACCAGAAAAGATTTCAGCGTTTTAATGATAGGGGTAATCTGTTGATCAAGAGAATCTTCGTCAATAAAAGCAGATAAAGACGCTCGAATCATGTCATTAAAAAATCTACAAAAGCAAGATAACCAGTCGTCTTCATGTGATAGCGATATCAATTCTTGATGATACGAAACAAGTTGTTGAGTCGCAATTTTCTGAGTTGCAAGAGTGTCTAGAAGCGAGTCCATTGAGCTATCCTTACGGTGTTGAGATTGTTTAGAGAAAATATCCGAAAGTTCTTGAATAGAATCTATTATATCTTTCGACTTAGAAAAAACAGAGTACCTGCTATTACAATGTCGAAGTGTATATATATCAAACGCTATTGCTAGACCAGCTTGGCGGGGGTCCTGAATATGATCACATCCTGGAGTGGCGGTCAGTGCGTCTATAGAGGCTAGAGTGGGGGACTTCTGTAAAAAATGTAGGCACGCGATACATGCTCGAAACAACAAACTTTGTTCGTTTTTATAAGGATTCACAAAGGTCCAAGACAGTCCTTCTTTAAGAAGAGCTTTTTTTAAGATATCTATGGTTTTTCCTTTTGAAGGATAAATAACCTTCAATGGCGTTGTAGCTCCACGATGAAAGTATTCGTGTAAAACATGTAAAAACTCCTGGCATTCGTCCTCACAATGCTCAAAGACCTGGACTGGCGTTTTTGAAGATTTTGATGAAGAGTCGTCCATATTGAGAGACGACACTTTAGATTCAAGCCAAGAAAGAGTAGGTTTAGGAGGAGAATGGGGGAGAATAAAAGTCATATCCCAGTATTTCGAGCCTAAATCAAACACCTTTTTTTCCCATGAGTGCATGGGGGTGTTATCTATAAAAAAGAGCTGTTTAATGTGATTAAAGCAAGGTGGAATATGAGACTCTAGCGTATAAAATTGTTTCAAATCAAGGCGGTGATCTTGGATCAAGGTATCATAGAGACATTTTCCAATGTCGATACATTCTTCAAGAGACTCTTGTTTAAAAGAGGGAAAAAATGTGCGTGCTTTTTCCCATGGAATCCCCGAATAGTACCCCAGGACAACAAAACGAATGAAATCAGTAAGCAGGGGAGGGGAGTTTAAAAGTTGAGTGGTGAGAGGTGTGCGTTGCTGAAAAGATAAAACCGTAAGTGCCGTATGATGCAATAAAAATTGATGAGACGTTTCCGTAGTAGAAAACCATTGTTGAAAAAACCAATCATGAGAAACGCAAACACTATGCAAAGGTGTAGAAAGTCTTGATGCGCAGTATTCTTGTAACTGCTTAGCCTTAAGTGCGTTTTGACAGATAACAAGAGTACTATCTGGCATATAGCGCAAAGTATTTAAAAGAAGATCAAAGGATTTACTATGAAGCAAAGAGGTGTTCTGATAAAGATAGCAATAGGATTGACTCATAGATATAAGTGTAGCAACAGTGTGAGCCTGCTGCTATAGAAACACTAAAATAATGCCAGACGTAATGACATTAATTAAACAGTAAAGACTTTTACGATTCATCAACTACATCCACAAATCTTTGACCACGAGCAACAGTTTCGACATTATTAAAAAACACTTAAATTTACTTTGTCTTATAAAATTAAATATACTGTTAATGCTAATCTTAAAAAACGTCTGTTAATTTCGGAAGTTTAGCGTGTAAGGATCTTGGAAGAGCTGTTATCACGTTATTCCTCATATAAAGAGATCTTAAAGAACCTAAGCACTCAAAAGAGTCTGGAAAAGCTGCAATCCTATTCTCACTTATATCAAGCCTAATTAAGCCCCGAAGGCGTCCTATAGCCTCTGGAAGAATGTGAATGTGGTTCGATCTCAATGAAAGAGACGCAACTTTATCTTCTAAACCAGACCTCATCAAAGAGTCAAAAAAACCATTCAACCGCGCTGCATTAAAAATAAATGTAGAGCAGGATTTTATCTCTATGGCTTTACAGCCTACAACATTGTTATTTTCATCAAATGTGACATCTCCCATATAGGTCCAGAGTTCACCATAATCTTTTGATTCTTCGTATTTATCCATCTTCTTTGTAAAATCAATATTTCCAGAACTATGAACAGTTACGCCCTCGAATATTTTACCTTGACATTCAACCTGTGCAATCGTTGACACAAGTTCAGGTTTTTCCACACCACCGTGCTCAAGCATTTTATAAAACACCCTATTTAAATATTGAGGTTTGTGACCGCCTCCTTCATACTGAAGACATCCAAAATAGACCTCTTCATTTAAACGATACCCCCTAAAAGCACTAAGCCCCCATGGACCTTCGTCTTTAGGTCGAACACGGGTGAACATCTGCTCAGGGATAGATGGAGGCAATAGCCCATCATCCCCAGAACCTGATCCTAATAATCTTTCTATTATTTCTTTTTGAGCTCGCGTAAAGTGAAGAATCCCTACCGGAACTGTTGGAAGAAACCCAACGACTCCCTCTATCCTTCCCATATATTGAAATAACTTTTTTGCTAAAACAATTTTGGGACTAAACAGAAGCCGTTGAATACTTTCTGGATACACTTTAGGAGTAATAAAACTCAAATAACGACATGTTTGTCGTAGAAGACCTATCTCTTTATGAGTTAATTTTAAGGATATTTGACAAATAATGTCTTCAGGAAATCTATTAAGTGTTAAAGATCCCCCTCCCTCTGAAATGTCTGATAAACAGTCTTTTTCTGTCGTATCGACTACTTTAGCTCTTGCTTCAACTCGTATTCTCACAGCTACCTCAGGGGGCACTACAGTTTTAGGCAATATCCTAAACGGCAATCCATTCATACTTATCTCCTTTTAATAATTTTAATAGATGGCGAAAAAGAACCACCTAGGATGTTTATAAAAAATATTAAATTAAAATACAATAAAAAAACAAAAAAGATTAAAATAAAATAAAAATAACTTTATCCCCTGCAGAAAAAAGTCTTATTCTCTTTCAAATATTCAGCTGCTTTTGGCAAGTGCATCTTAGATAACCTTTTAATCTCTTTCCAAGCTTCTTTTTTTTCTTTTTTTTCACATTTTTCGCCCAAACACTTTATAGCTCTGTTTAATATACCCATTTGAAAATAAAAATATTTGAAGGCTTCATAGTTCGAACTGGTTAAATTTTCGATCTCATTCCAAGCGGCTACTTTTGATTCTTTTGCCCCCTTTTCAATCAAACACTTTTTAGCAATTAAGAATTTTGCATGTTCGTGTCCGCTACCAGCTGCTTGCTTAAAATAACTGAAAGCTTTGCAAGGATCATAAGCTTTCCATTCCTTTTTAGCATATAAAACGCCCAGATTAAAGCGTGCCTCAACGTGCCCTTGATTCGCAGCTAATAGATACAGTTCCGCAGCTTTTTCAACGTCTTTAACTACATCTTGTCCTTGATAATACATATTCCCCAGATTAAATTGTGCCTCTTTATCAGTAAGAGCCTTCTTATTTAAAAGATTTATACCATTTATATTAAAAACTGCCTGTTCCATATTTTCTGTAAAGAGCGGACAAACATTCGCTTGGGAAACTGTGGATATACTGTGCCGGGGTATTCCGATCGCGCCCCTAATACTAGGCAAAACAGATCCATCTTTTAAATAATCTTGTTTAGCTTTGGGTCTAGAACATGCCGGTTTAACTGGGCTAATGTTCCGAGGACCGACTTTACTCGAACGACCGATTATTTTACTCATTATCTTCTCCTTATTTTTTAAAAGAGATCTTCTTCTCTTTATTATATTTTTATACGTATATTTCTGTATTATTTTATAGCAACACAAAGTACATATATTATAGTTATCCTGAATTAAAGGCGGAAAATTTCATTTATTTTTAACAATATACTTAAATTATAAATTAAAACAACTTTAATGAAAATTAAACAACATTTAGATTAGCATTCAGTCAATAATATTAGGCATAAAAGAAAATTAGTCGAGATAATATTAAGAAATAATTTATTTTCTTACTCTATACAAAAAAACTTAAAAAAAGTTTCACGTGAAACATTGCGCTAATAATAAATATCACTTGATTCAACGGATAATCTAGATAAAGGCAGAAGATATGAGCAGTCTCCTCACCCTCCCAACACTTAGCCCACCATAGACAACTACCTGTTTAAAATGCTGAATTATGAAAAAAAATGAAATATTTTTACGTTTGGTTACGATAATAATATATAAGGAATAAGAAACACAAAAAAGAAGATGTTATGAACACTAACACTAAACAAGACTATACATTTGAAATATTTGGCATAACGGCAGAATTAATGTCGACAAAACCCTTCTCTGTGCAAATTTTCAAAGAAGTACATATTGAAAAACGATTTAGACGATTACGGCAGTTTTTCAAAGAAAACAATCAGCCCTTTTCAGAATGCTGCCCCTTTCCTTCTCCTTCAGGGGATCTAATTAAAATTTTATTCCTACTATTTGATTCAACAATACGTAAAAACTTCGATGAAAACCAACGATATATACATGATTTTTTTTGGTTACTTGCAAAACACCCAAACTCTATACAGAAAAACACCATGATAAAAACGTTTGTATACACGATATTATCCAATTATACAGCCCCACAATGGAACTCCATCAAACATTATATATGTCACGACATTAAAAATTTAATCAAACGAAAACCCTATTTCTTTGCACTACAAATAGATGATTGTGACACCTTTATTAAAAAAATAGAAAAAAAGTTTTTCAACCATAGAAACCCCTATATCAAAATAATATGTTCAAAAACAGTAGAAGGGCAACCCATCTGGCTAGCCGATAAAACCCCTACAGGAGAACAAATATGGGTTTCTTATGAAGACGCGCATCAAATGAAAACAGGAATTTTTGAAGTCATCCCTGACGGTCCAGAAATCCGCTATCTATACACAACGCCAAGAGGACGACAAATTCACTCACTAATATTTAGACCGGGTATTAAATATGATCAAATGAAGATGTCTACCCGAGAAACATTACGAACAAGTCAAATTAGAACCAAAGAATTATCTAGGATAGAAGCTCGAAAAAAGAACCTGGTTAAGTAGCTGGCAATTCGTTTAAAATCTGTTGATGAACCCGTTCTAGCTGTTCAGATGACGCCTCTTTCGCAAATGCAAAGCTAAAGCGTTTCATATCCTGAATAGGAACACAATGTAAATGAGCGTGAGGAACTTCAAGTCCAGCAACAAGAAGCCCAACTCTTAGACAAGGAATAGCACGTTCTATAGCTTTAACTAGGGGGCGAGAAAAAATCATCATCTTAGATAAATATTCATCCGGCAAATCAAAAAAGTGATCCACTTCAATTTTAGGAATAACCAAACTATGTCCTTCAGAAATAGGACGAATATCTAAAAAAGAATAAAACAGTTCATCTTCATAAAGTTTATAGGAAGGAATTTCCTGATTAATAATTTTAGTAAATAGCGTAGACACTCACATATTATGTATTAGATTATATAGAAAGAAAAGTTAAAAATAACAACCTCACATACACAGGTATAAACTAGGAGAGAACCATCAAAAAACCGTTTACACGAGCTTTCTGCCAAGAAAATTTATAATTACTCCTTAAAAATAATTAAAAAAAACCCCTTTTTAATACTTGGTGGCTCTCTCCATAAGATAAATACCCTCATGTTCCCTAAATTAAACACTTAACATGAAAAAAAAGATGATATATGCTTAGCGTAAACATGATATATCACATAAACGGCCAACTAAAAGACATTTTAAAAGATAGTATTATCATAGAGGCAAATGGAGTTGGTTACGAAATTATAATCCCTGCATCATACATTAAAACGTTGCCAGAAATAGAATCTACCATAAAATTTTATACCTATCACCACATTAGAGAAGACCAACAAACACTCTTTGGTTTTTCCAACCCACAAGAAAAAGATTTTTTCCTAAAACTGACATCTGTCTCTGGAGTTGGTCCAAAAGTCGGAATAAAAATCATGTCTGAACTATCTATAAATGAAGTAACAGAGGCTATTTTAAGCAACAACACAACAACCCTAACCCGTGTATCTGGTGTAGGTAAAAAAATGGCAGAGCGTCTCGTTATGGAGTTAAAGGACAAATGCGATGTCACTTCTCATCCACAAATAGAACAAAGAAGCACGCTCTCCAGAGATTATGAACAAGATTTATATCTAGCCTTAAAAACCCTCGGCTACACCAAAGAAGAAATTAGGCGTGGCATTTCAGCCTCTAATGACTTAGATACCAAAGCCCCAATTGAAAAATCTATTAAAAGTATTTTAAAACACCTTTAGAGCTCAAAAAGAGCCCCTTCGAGGATCTTTCATCATCTATTCTTCACTCATTCAGGAGCCCTAATGAACTTATACTCATCTTTGCCAGATCCTTTTTCTTTGCAGAATTATTTCCATGAGCCTCAGCTAATCGAATAATTTTCTCGACTTAATTTCGATCTTTTGTTTAAATCGTAAGTTCTAGAGCATTTTGTTCCTCTACATGTCCTTGATCCACAGCTAATCTATACCATCTAGCGGCCTTTTGAAAACTTTCGTTCACCCCTCTTACATTTTCATACATCCACCCCAGATTATATTGTGCAGGCGCATTTCCTTGATCCGCAGCTAATGTGTATAATCTAACAGCTTCATTTAAATCTTGATCTACCCCTTTTCCCTCTTGATACATGCATCCCAGACTATAGTGAGAATATACACTATATTTAGAATATACATCCCCTTGATTAGCCGCTTTTTGAAACCATTTCACAGCCTCTTCATGATTTTTTTTAACAATATATTCATAATATTTAAACAAACCTTACACTATATTAAAATAGAAAAAAACACTAATTAAATCTTTATTAAAATAAAGAGCTTTACAAGGTAATCTATTCATAAAAGCAGCTAAAATCCGGAAACTCTTATAATAATTTTCATAACTCCAACATAAGCTATTATTTTTTCTCAAATGTTCAATTAATAAAATTACTTAAAACGCTTCGAGCTGCTTCATTTTCGTTGTTCACAGCCAGTCAGACTATTTAAATAAATTCATAAGAAAAACTGAGTTATCCACAAGTACTCCACCGACTTCAAACCAGCTCAACGCTAACTCTTATTTTTTAATCAATCACCATATATTTAATAGGCATAAATCAATAAAAATTAAACTTTTTACACAAGTTACACACATGGGTGTGGATAACTTTGTGTATAAGCCACTGTTAAGCTCAGTCAATAGTTTATAATATTTATTTTTTTTGGTATATTCATGCTTAAAAGTAGTAGTAGTAGGGTAAAAAAAGAGACTATGATATACTGAAGAAAATCTGTGGATAAGGTGTGGAAAGAATGAGTGAAATAATGAAGTTATCAACAAGCATGGACGCCTTGTGGGAAGAAATCAAAACAAGCCTTAAAGAAAACCTTTCTAGTGCTGGTTATCAAACCTTATTATCTACAGCGCATCCAGTTGAATACACCGATAATGTGTTGACTATAGAAGTCCCTAATCTTTTTTCGAAAGAATGGATTAAAGATAAGTGTGAACCCATCATTATAGAGAAATGCCCTAGCGCAGGATATGATTTGATCATTAGTTATGTGATCAAGAAAGAAGAAGAAAAAGAATCTGAACAACTGTCTATTTTTGAACAAGCCCCGACTACACAAAAAAGAGAAACAATCTTTAATCCTAAATACACCTTTGATAGCTTTATCATAGGAGACAATAACCGATTTGCAGTTGCCGCATCTGAGGCGGTGTCAAAGTCTCCTGCAAAAACATATAACCCTCTCTTTATTTATGGTCCTGTAGGGTTAGGAAAAACCCATCTACTTCATGCAATTGGAAATACGCTAACCGAACATTACCCTCATCTGACTGGAAAAATCGTGTCCTGTGAAAAATTCACAAACGACCTAATTAACGCAATTAGAACCAGAAGCGTAGAGCCTTTTCGAAATAAATATAGAACTGTAGATTTATTATTAGTTGATGATGTTCAGTTTTTAGCCGGAAAAGAACAGACACAAGAAGAGTTCTTCCACACCTTTAATGATTTATACAACCTAAACAAACAAATCATATTAACGTCCGACAGACCCCCAAAAGAAATCCCCACCCTAGAAGATAGACTACGAACTCGATTTGAATGGGGACTCATCGCAGATATACAAGCCCCTGATCTAGAAACACGTATCGCCATACTAAAACAAAAAGGTGAACAAAATAATTATGAAATTGCAGATGAGATACTACATTTTATAGCCACCCAAATTCCCACAAACGTCAGAGAAATGGAAGGTGCGTTAACCCGAATATTTGCATACGCCTCTCTACTAAACACAGAAATTTCATTGAATATAGCTAGTACGGTTATACGCGATTTAGTCGGGATAAAACAAGAAAAGCCACTAACTATTTCAGTCATACAACAAAAAGTGTGTGATTATTGTAATGTGTCCATAACCGAAATAACATCAAAGTCCCGTACCAAGCAAATTGCTCATGCTAGACAAATAAGCATGTATCTTTCACGTGAACTCACGAATATGTCGCTTCCTAAAATAGGCGAAAGCTTTGGCAATAGGGACCACACAACCGTCATGCATGCCTGCGATAAAATAAAAACCATGATAAAAGAAGATAGCGAAACAAAAAACATCATCAACGTCTTAATCGCAAATATCAAACAAATAGATTAACCTCCCTAGACATTCAACCTAATCCCCACAAAAGTCCCTGTTTTATCAAAATAAGCCTGTGTATAAATCTCTGTAAAACCTGTGAATAAGTGCTCTTCCCATGTGAATAAAAAACAAAAACTTTTATTTACATCCGTTCATTAAAGAACTTATCAACAACATGTTCATGAATTTATAACGGATATACTCGATCTTTTTAGAGTTAACAACATATCAACACCCCTCTACTACTACGAAAATATATTTTAATTATTAATAAATATAATTATTATATAGTTACCAAATAAAATAGGAGCCTATATGAAATTCAAATGTGATTCTGAAAAATTTAAAGAAAGTATATCAATTGTAGAAAAAGCAGTTGCACAAAAATCTTCATTACCCGTATTAGAAAATGTATTTTTAGAGTTAACTGGAGCAGATCTAAAACTTAGAGGAAATAATTTAGAAATTGGCATTGAAAATCAAGTGTCAGTTGAAAACCAAGGAGCAGAAGGTCAACTATTAGTAAAAGCAAAAACCTTAAGTGGTATTATATCCAAAATAGACGATAAAGAATTAAGCATCTCCGTCAATGAATCACAACAACTAGAAATCAAAGGCGAAAAAGTTGATTTCGCTATTCATGGATCGCAAACAAACGATTACCCACTATTCCCCCCTATAGAAAACGGAACGTCTTTAACCCTTTCGGTAAAAGACATAAGAGAGTTAATCAAACATACCATTATCGCAGTCTCTTACGATGAAACAAAGCAGTTTCTTAACGGAATTCTAGTTAAAAACGAAGGAGATAAACTACTATTTGTAGCGACAGATGGATACAGGCTTTCCATGAAAAAACAGTCTATATCACCTCTAGAAGAGCCCGTAAACGTCATCATCCCCTTTAAAGCCGTTAACGAATTAAACAGAATTCTTCAAAATGAATCATCTGAAAAGACACTTACCATGACATTGGCAAACAACCAAGTTTCCTTCAAAATGGATAAATTTTTATTGGTTTCACGCATTATTCAGGGCCAATTCCCCGACTATAATCAGGTTATTCCATCAAGCTCACTCAACACCTTCTTGGTAAAACGGGAAGAGTTTTTAGCTGCAGCAGAACGTGCTTCGATTATAGCCTCTGCTTCCAACAACGTTGTTCGTTTTACCTTCTCCAATACCGCATCTATACAAGCAAATGCCAAAGGCTTAGGAGATTTTAAAGAAGAAATTCCAATTCAACAAATTGAAGGAGAAGAGGAAGTTAAGATTGCCTTTAACATCAGATTACTACTCGATGTTATTAAAACACTTACAGTAGATACCTTAGCATTATCATTTAATAATGAACTGAGCCCATGTAAAGTAAGTTTGGAAAATGATGACTCCTTCACCTATATTATCATGCCCATAAGAACGACTGATTATCAATCGTAGGTGATAAAAAAAGTTTGGCTAAAAGGTGTACGAAACTTAAAAGAAACAACGGTTTCATTAGAGTCTCATAAGCATTGCTATATCTTTGGTTCTAATAATCATGGAAAAACTAGCATCTTAGAAGGCATTTACCTAGCCATTCACCGATCATCTCCCATTCAAGAGGAGATAGAAACTGTGATTCAATATAATCAGTCTTCCTGTATTATTGGAATCGATTTTGAGCAAGACGATCAACGAAACAGACTATACGCCTCCTTCAACCAAGAAGGAAAAAAGGAGCAATGGCTAAATCAGAAAAAAGTTCGAAGAAATCCGATAAAAAACTATACCGCTGACTATATCTCCGCAGATATTTTACATCTCTTTCAAAAAGACCCCTATTTTAGAAGACGCTATCTAGACACCTTCTGTGGCGATTATTTCGAGGGATATATACGTGTATTAAAAAACTATGAAAAACAGCTAAGACAGAGAAATAAATATCTTAAACATGAGAACTGCGATCACCACATGATCACTATTTTTAATGCCGAGTTAGTAAGGTGGGGGGGGCAGATCGTGAGGTATCGAAAAAGAGGAGTAGCTCTATTAGAAGAAAGCCTCAAGAAAGATGTACAGATCTTAAATTTTTATGCAAACGAAGTCGTAGGTATAGTCTATGATACTCATAGAATAGACGGCGATGATGATGCCTATGAGGAACGTTTTGCGGAAATGTTAGACAGAGACATAGAAAAAGAAAAAATAGTAGGCTACACACTATCTGGACCCCATAGAGACGACTATCGCGTCCTAATTAATGAGAAAAATTGTTACGATCATTTCTCTAGAGGGATTAATAGAGGTATTGCTATATTAATAAAAAAAGCGCAATGTGAGTTAAGTGCTCAGAAAAAGAAAGGTATCATCTATTTATTGGATGATGTCTTTGCAGAGATAGACCGAGACAACACCAAAAACTTATTAACGCATCTAGGCGAGACGGGGCAGGTGTTTTATGCGACAACAGAAAAAGAACATCACCCCTTCTTTGAGAATAAAAAAATATATAAAATAACCCATGGAGAGTTAATGCATGAGCCCCTTTAAACCGTTAGGTGACCAACTTAAGATCGATAAAAATGTTCAACAAGACTTAGTGAGGAGTCAGTTGGTCCTTAAACAGTGGCCGACTATTGTCGGGGATATGTTGGCGAAACAATTAATCTTTTCATTTATCAGGGGGGAAACCTGCGTGATTTCAACTCTTAACCCGTGTTGGTATAGCGAAATAAAGCTCTTTGAACAAGAAATTATAAAAAAAATCAACACGGCTTTAGACAGAAAGAAGAAAATAAAACATATCAAAATAGTACAGCAGTAGAGTCTCTTTTAATTCACATATCTAGAACTTTAAAGAAAGATAAGAGAAGTGTGATGGCGTTTTATATTGAAAAATATGAAATTTTTTTTATTTTTTTTCGATAATGAAATATATGGTTAATTTTGTTTTATTTTTAGTAGTGGGATCATGGCTTTAGTAGGGGGCTCTCGATCAACTCGTGGAAGACCGTTTGATCCGAGTGACTCGAATTCAAAAACAGAGTCTCTATTAAAAAGAGTAGTAACAGGAGAAGAATATAGTCTAATCTATGACGACATGAAGAAGACTCAGATTTCTCAGTTTTCTAAAATCAAAGAATGTCTTCAGCTGTACTTACAATTGCCTCGATATGAGGATTTGAGGGATAAAGGATTTTTAACTCGATCTATACAGCTCAATTATAAAAAAAGTGATTTACATAAATTGTCGGTAGACGAACTTGAAACTCTGTGTACTGTTTTTACTGAATTACAAAAGAAGAATGATGGGGTCGTGGAAGGTTTAATTATATATAAACCGAATTCCAGTTTAGAGCAAGAGCATTTGAGAATTAGAATAGCTGTTGATACAGAACTAACAGCTGTTGTTTTTGTAGACAACTTGAAGCCGAGAGATCATAGTCAATCACGCTATGTCTCTCTTTTGAAGCGTAAGTTTCGTAATGAAACAACGGATTGTTATGAGGCAGATAGAGCTTACTTAGAAACAGTTTTGCCTATTTTAGAGATAACTCCTCCTAAAATATGCGATTCAGTAGCAGAAGGTATTGACTCTTCAGTCGTAGCAGGAGGGAGCTACCGGGAGAGAAAAGAAAAGTCGTGGAAAATTTCCAGAGAAGAACTTGAAGGTTTGAAGCTAGATGAATTTTTTGAAAGAGTAAATTCGGAGTATGTGAAAACAGTAGATGATTTTTTTGAGAATATACAAGGTCTGATTTACATATTAAAGGAGTATTTCTCCGCAGATAAGATTAGGGAACTAAGATGGGGTGACGTTTGTTCAAAATTAATGGACCTAGTTCCAGAGGAATATAGAGAGTCTGTCAGAGCTTCTATTGAATGTAAAGTAAAAAAAGTTAATCCGGATATTACAAAAAATAGAAGAACATTTGTTTGTGCAATTAAAGAAATTAAAGAATTTTTTGATCGAGAAACAATTATTCAGAGTGAGCAAGCACTACAGGTATCTCTATTGAAAAAGGAGAGGGCTGAACAGGAAGTTATTGCCAAGGCAAATAAAACACTGCAAGAGCTTATACAATCTAATGGTGACGGAATGAGTAAGATTCGGGAATCAGAGGAGTTTCACGAAACATTAAGACAACTGAAAGATAATAAAAGCCAAGAAGCTAAACAACTTTTAGCAAGCATATGTCTTTTTGATGATGATGAAGATGCTATTCTTGAGTCTATAAATATGCTAGAGGGAGGTACTATTTCTATTGGAAAAAAAACGTTTGATAGCTTTGAATTAGGAGATACATTAGCAATGTTAAGCAACCTTAAAAAGCATCCATCAAACCCTTTCAAAGGACTTACTCCTTATCAGGCCATGTTTAAAATGATTGAGGGTAGCGCAGAAGATTTGTCTGCCATAGCAAAGGCTTGTTTTGAAATAGAAGATATACGTGCTTTAGAATTTTGGAGTAAAGCAGATGTTTTAGAAGGAAAGAGTCTGTTAAAAGATCTTGTGTTAGCCGAACATGACGACATTGGTAAAATTCTGGAATCCGACAGGTTTCAAGAAACAGTACTAAAGATTAAAGGTAATAAAAGCCAAGAAGCTAAAAAACTTTTCGCTAGTATATGTCTTTTTAGTGATGATGAAGATGCTATTCTTGAGTCTATACATATGTTAGATGGAGGCATTATTTCTATTGGAAAAAAAAGGTTTGATAGCTTTGAATTAGGAGATACATTAGCAATGTTAACCAACCTTAAAAAGCATCCATCAAACCCTTTCAAAGGACTTACTCCTTATCAGGCCATGTTTAAAATGATTGAGGGTAGCGCAGAAGATTTGTTGGGTATAGCAAAGTCTTGTTTTGAAATAGGAGATATTCGTGCTATCGAATTTCTGAAAAAAACACCTCAAGGAGGGTTTACAGACGAAGATTTGTTAAAAAGGTGCCTGGAGTGTCTGGGGAGAGATTATAAAGATTTTGCTGTTATGTTTCTTTTAGAAGCAATACGCAATAAAGATGTAACAATATTAATCAAAATTGTTCAAGATGAAGGAACTCTTAATTTATTACAGAAAATGATCAACTCTCCTTTGGAAACTGAGTATAGAGGGGTCTTAATCAAGATTCTGGAAAAAAGGGATCAAATAGACATAAGTCTTTATGCAGAAGTGTTGAGTCTGTGGGTAATCGATTTTGGCGGCGATAGAGATGGAGCTATTTTTCTTAGCGAGAGGCTAACAGGGTTTTTAACGAAATCCATAGATATTGAGACTTTTGTAGACGCAATAAAAAGAAGCGATAAAGTAAAATTGAACACTCTTATCAAGGCGCTCACACAATTTATGTATTATTTATGGAATAACTTGGGTAAGATTGACGAAAATGTAGTCAAACTTGCTTACAAACTGGGATCTCCAGAGGCTTTTTTGTTAAAAGCAACAGAGTTACTAGCAGAAACACACTACTCGAAACAGTTAAAGAAAGCACCGCTAGCTTTAAAGATTTTAAATAAACTGTTAAAAGCGGACGTTGAAAAGGAGGTGAAGTTAATAGCTACTATAGGGACTGTTGTAGTCGAAGAGTTAGATGTTTATGCGGACTCAAAAGTTTATGTTGATGAAGGATTTTCGTTCGAGGAGATAGAGGGATCAATGGAGACTAGACTGGATCAGGTATGTAGCTATTTATCTGAAGTATGTGATGCCGTGAAAATAGAGATATTGGAAAACCTACTGGAGTCTGGAGATAATAGTAAATTTAGGACTAAAGCAGGAATGTTGAAATTTAGAATAGGAAGTAAAAATAAAGAAAGGATAGTGGCTGCATTAATCGAAAACATAACATTCTCAGATGAGCATAGAGACATCCATGAAAAAGCCTGTATATATCTAGGTAAACATGAGGAAGACTCGTCTAGAGCTTTAGGTTTTTTAATTCGAGCAAAAAAACTTAAATCTAAACATGTGAATAAGGACATATTGCAGCTTTTTCATGAAAACGGCTGGATGTCTGGAATGTCTAAGGTTTTAGGTATTAAATGTCCAGAAAAAACGATTACAACGCTGATGGATGAAGTTTTAGCTTCTCAAGATTTATCCGGAGTTAAATACGTTCTAGATTGTTCTGAAAAATTCGAACGACATATTAAATGTTTATTCAAAAGAAATCTAAGAGCTGGTGTTTGGATGGATGCTATTGATAGAGTTGATCATGATCAAGAATACTTAAAACTAGCAGTTAAAAGATGTGTAGTCGATCACCAGATTGTTTCTAAACAAGGTCTCTATCTTTATGTTTCTGCCGAGAACGGATGTCAGTATGCCTGTGGTAAGTTAGCTGAAAAATATCGAGAGATAGCTCAGAAACCTAGGTTCTCTGTTCAGGAGACAAACAAACTAACTATGAGTTGTTTTCTTTGGGCTGCCTTGGGAGATAGAGATGATCTTTTAAGTACTGATGAGTACTTTTATTTACAAGTGAAACAAGCCTTTCTTTCTCTTAAAGAGGATCTCACGACAAAAAAATATTCAGTGGAAGAGAAGGTATCACGCATAGATGATTTTTGGGGGAAATTTTTTGTCATTAAAAAAGGTAGAAGAGCGAAACTATGTGTAGGGGATATGGTAGACGACAAAGATGCATTTAAACGAGCTCTTTTATCCATGGTTTAACATGTGGATGCGAATAGACAATACTAATCAAACGAAAAATTAATCTATTTGTTTCAACGAGATTTTACTCTAGAATATACAGTATGATTTGCCGTTTATTTTTTCTTCTTTTTTTCTTTTCTACGTCTTTATTGTTTTCCTATACAGAATATAAAGATGTTAAGATAGATTTTAACCAGCACTCATCTACGCTTAACATTTCCTTGTTATCCCAGGATAATGTGTTATATTTCCCACTTTTTGAAATCAAAAAGTTAATTCCTCGTTTATCCATTCGCTATAGCCATAAACAAGACGGGTATTTCTTGAAATCGTCGTCTACAGAACTTTTTGTCGTTAATCGCTCGTCAGAGGTATGGGTGAATAAATCTATTCATTTTTTTGAATCACCTACATTTTATCATCATTCTACGTTATATGTTCCCATGAAAGATCTTTTTCGTTTCTTTAATATTTCCACAAGTATTCCAGGGGATATGTCATCTAAGCAACGAGTCATTTCTTTGGAAAACAAGGCTTTGTTTACAACATCATCTTCCCCTTACGCAACCTTTCATTCTATCAAATCAGATTCAAGCCTTCTTCCGAAACGGCTCTCGCCGGAGCTATCTATTCGGCATCAACATATAAGTTATCCCTTGAAAGACCGTATTCAAGAACGACATGATATTTATTTTGTCGAGGCAAAGGATCTTTTGCTTGAGCTGGGGTACCAAGTGACTGTTAGTCAAAATATTATGTCCCTGGCCTATAACGATTTTACATACAGTATCCCTTTAAACTCTCGTTTATGGAGCATGGCCTCTCGCCACGGAAAGTGGGAGTTTATGGCTGAAAGATCGTTGTATCAAGAGGGTGATCGTGTATGGTTTCCACTACGATCTTTATTTACGTTTTTAGATTATTCGATAGACTACAATTCCTTTTCGTCCTCTCTCGATCTATTAAGCAATATTCATGCTGTCGAAGTAAACAAAGGAGATAAGTTTTCAAAGTTCACTATTATTTCCAGGCACCCTGTAAAGACAAAAGAGTTTTCCACCTCAGATAGTTCTTTAACACAGTCGTTTATTGTAAATTATGCAACTTCTTTTGCACCTATTCGTCTTAAGCCGACAACGGAACCCTTGCTAAGCAGCATCACTATGAAAAATATTAATTATACCTATGAACAAACGCATCAAAAGAATTTTTCTGAAAGCAAAAAAAACGTTCTTATCCAATGTGAGTTTACACAGCCCTTGATACTGCAGGCTATAAACCAACAGAGCGGAACAGATCTACAAATTAACACAGTCCTTAATGAGATATCTCTTAAGCCCTCATTAAAATCGACGGAGATTATCATCAGTGGAGTTCATATTAATCCACCTTCAATTATCAAGGAAAAGAATAAGCTAATTATGGATTTCCCAGAAACGTTGAATTCTTTACCACAATTAAAACGTGTAAATTCCAATGAGATCATATCTATTCGTAGTTCTCAATTATCTCAAAACCCATTGGTGACTCGTGTCGTCATTGATTTTAAAGAAAAGATTCCAGAGTATAAGAGAAGCCAAAAAAAGGATATATTTAAGATTAAAATTCCATCCACACCTACTATAAAAACAAAGCCTGTAGTGGCCTCTTCTAAAAAACGTCATAAAAAAAAGAGATCAACATCTAAACGAACATTAAAAAACAAAGTGATTATTGTTGATGCAGGGCATGGAGGTGCTGATCCTGGAGCGGTGTATAAAACGATTTATGAAAAGAACTATACTTTAGATATTGCACTAAAATTAAAAACATTACTGGAAAAAGAAGGGGCCTATGTCATTATGACGCGTAAAAGTGATGCAAGCAAATCACTTCACAGGCGTATTCGTATAGCGAACAATAACAAGGCGGACTTGTTTTTAAGTGTGCATTTGAATTCATTTACTTCAAAAAAAGCCCATGGGTCTGCAACCTATTATTATAAACATAAAGACAAGAAGCTTGCATATCATATTCAAAAACAATTAAAACGAGATCTCAAATTAAAAAGCAATGGAGTTAAAAGAGGCAGGTTTTTTGTGCTTCGAAACACCAAGATGCCAGCCAGTTTAGTTGAGCCACTTTTTATTACAAATCCAAAAGAAAAGAAATTATTAACGAAACCAGAATATAGAGAAAAAATTGCACGCTCTTTGTTTCAGGGCCTAAAGAACTATTTTAAATACAACTAAGACTATGTTTGATGCATAATTTATTTGTATTTGTGGTATTCTAGATTTATGATAATTAAATTTTGGGGAGTTCAAGGGTCTTACCCGTATGTTTCTGTAGATAAAAAAAGTTTTCATACCCCCTGTGTCTCTATTGAGACAGAGGAAGCTCTTATAGTGTTTGACGGGGGATCTGGGCTTTCAGTTTTGGATTTATACTATAAAACCACTCATAAACCCGTATATTTATTTTTAAGTCATTTTCATTTTGATCACATTAGTGGACTTCTAAGCTTTTCAAAATTATTTGTAGATGATGCATCTATTATTTTAGTCCACCCAAATCCTAATCAGGTTAAGGCGATGTTAGATTCTCTTTTTAACACCCCCTTCTTTCCCTTATCTAGAGATAGTTTAAGATGTTCCATTGATATTCAGACTCCTGAACAACTTTCTTTTGCGTCTTGTCAAATAGAGTGTCATGAGCTTAAGCATACTGGAAAGGCTTATGCATACAAACTTTCTGTGGGAGACAAAAGTGTGGTGTACGCCACAGATAACGAATTAGATCGAACTAATAAGTCTTCATTTTTTGAATTTATCAAAAAGAGTACCGTATTAATTCATGATGCCCATTTCTATAAAGAAGATAGAGATAAGTATAAAGGGTGGGGGCATAGTTTTGTTGATGATGTCTGTGCTTTTTCTGATGAGGCCATGGTTGAACAGCTAGTTCTGTTTCATCATAACCCTAAACGAAGTGTAGACAGCTATCGTGAGTTGAAAAAATATATATCTAAGACAGCAAAGTCTTCGAAGTTTCTTGCATCGATTGAGCTCTCTTATGATGGGATGGAGATCGACTTTTAAAGTGTCAATCATCAGAGAAGTCTTTAATCGAAACGGTGAATAAAAGCCATTCACCTAATTTTAAACGTACTATTGAACATTTTTAATGTTAACAGGAGCAACTATGTTTTTTATAGAGGCGTGTTTTTCTTTATTGAAAGAATATTTGAGGAATGGCCTGGAAGCCTTATTTAGGGCTGGCCAATATTCAGCAAGACGACACGTTTCTAACTCGAGTCAGTGAAACT
>QFBQ01000021.1 GCA_003265885.1 Candidatus Marinamargulisbacteria bacterium SCGC AG-343-D04 | reverse complement strand
TCTAAAAAAATTAAACACGTCTCTTTCTAGCACTCATACTGTCGACTACTTTATTAATGACATTCATTTAAACACTTATTTAGGACAGCCTATCCACATTACACCTACGCATCGTATTCAATGCTCATCGTGTAAGAAATGGGTGAAAAAATTATTTAGAATGGGCTGTTGTTATCCTTGTTTTTATTCATCACCTCTTGCATCACCTTGCATTATTTCTCCAGAAAAATGCCAAGCTCACCTAGGTATTGGTCGAGATATGGAGTGGGAAACAACACATCATTTATCCCCTCAAATCGTCTATCTATCCTATACATCTCATGTCAAAGTTGGTGTTACTCAGGCATCTAATATTCCGTCAAGGTGGATAGACCAAGGAGCTCTTAATGCCATTATCGTTTGCGAAACCCCTAACCGCTATATTGCAGGGTGTATTGAAGTTCTCCTTAAATCCTATTTTCATGATAAAACATTTTGGAAAAAAATGTTATGTTGCGCGGAACCACTGTCCTCTTTACACGAAAGTAAACGAGAAGCATTATCGTATTTGTCGGATTATTCAGATTATATTTCTAGCAACGATACAGACTATACCTTTAGCTATCCCTTTGTAAAACAGCCTACCAAGATAACATCGTCTCTTTCTTTAGATGCTTGTGATGATTTTCGAGACACCTTAATTGGGATGAAGGGCCAATATCTATTTTTTGAATCAGGAATCGTATTCAACATCAACAAATATATCGGACATGAACTTAGTTTTCATTTCTAAAACATTAGGATCTTCTATTTAATATCTAGATAAAGTGATTTACTAAATTTGCAAAAAATAATGTTTCGTTTCGGCACTTTCGCACGTTTTTGAGTGGCAGGATGCAGTACACTGCGTTCCTTTCTTTCATTTAATCGAAATTCTCCAAAACCCACTATTTTAAATGAATTTTTTTTAATAACCGCTAACAGTAACTGCTGAAAAACAAAAAACAGTGCCTTGGAAATCTCTTTTTTAGGCTTATTGCTTGTTTCATACAGATATTGGGTTAAATCATTTGTTTTTTTTATACTCGACATCGTTTACTATAATAGTATAACAAACACATCAAAAAGTTATCGAGGGGTAATATGAAATTACGAAAAGGTATGGAGTTCAGCAACAAATCTACAGGACACATTCTTATATATGGCAAAAAATGTGAGGATGGACGTTTATGGTGTATCGAAAAAAAAACAAAGAGGTTTATAAAACTCACTTTAGAGGAACTAACAGAACAATACATCTCTATTTCTGAGAGAAATAAATTAAATAAAGAAAAACGTTCACGTCAATCATGGTAAAACATTTTTGTATTATTATATTTTTATCTCTGTCTATCACTGTATCTGCGATAGAGCATCCTGCTTTTTTGGGGATAGGCTTCTCACCTTTTGAACAAGAAAACATTAAAGGCCTAAAAATTGATTATATTATTCCTGATTCTGCAGCAGCCTCTTCCGAGTTGAAAGCTCACGACGTTATTTACATGTATGATCTACAAACCTTTACTTCTGAAAATATTGGAGCAGAGTTTAAAACGTATTTATCTACCCATAAGTCTATCGATGAAACCTTAAAATTACGTGTATTAAGAGAAATAAAATCAACCTCGAAAAAAATAGACGACGACTATATTGATGTTGCTCACAATTTTGATGATATTCAAGATTCTGTTAATGGACTTGATTACAATGAAATACTTGAATTCAAATTTTCTAGAATGCTTCAACATAAAAACATCGATGTCGTGTTAAAACATCGTCCATTTATGCTAACAGCTACCCCTAGTATCTCCTTAGAAAACTTTACAAAAGTATCTTATATTAGTCCCTTTTACTCTTCTTTTTTTAGTACTATCAAATCTAACTACCAGTATGAAAACACATTATCCACACTTAAAGAAAAGCAGCTCCTAAATGAGTTTTGGGATAATGGTTATCGCTTATCGAATGTGAGATATCTGCATGTCAATTTCGAAAAAATGCCTGCATTTTCTTCTGTCATGAAACAATCTGTCCTTAACAGTTCCGTACAGTCTCTTTATCTTTTTCACACTAAACTTTTAGATCAAAACATTTCTTTACCCCAAGACATTACCGCCCCTACCTCTGATACATTTGATGATCATATTACCTATATACATTCCATTTTAGAGCGTTCACAAACGTTTCTTACTAAAGCTTTTCAAGACTTATCTTCTGAAGAAAGAGTACGTTTATCATCGTTTACTCCACAACTCTTAGAATCCTTAACAAATAATTTTATGCTAGATGAATCATCTGCTCTTAATGTTGGAGAAGCAAATGAACTCGTTAGCATCTCAAAAAAAGTTGATTTCGATGCTCTTTTTACTGGATATTCATATCTATTATCCTTGCAGGATCTAAAATGGCTAGAAAACTTCAAACGATCTTGTAAGTATCAGAAAAAGTCGACATCATTACTCACAAAAACATCTGGATATATATTATATGAACAAGAAACAGATTTTGGAATTTTTATTATTGGAGATTCCAGTGCCAACAGCTATACATCCAATGTCTCTTTCATTATAGATTTGGGTGGTAATGATACCTATAAAAATAATGCGGCAGGTCATTTCGACACATCTCATATCAATATGTTAATTGACTTTAACGGCGATGATATATATTCCTCACAAGAGTCTTTCTCTCAATCCGCATCATTTTTGGGGTATTCATTGCTTTTGGATGTGTCAGGTGATGATTTATATCGAGGAAACAGGCTGACCCAAGGAACCTCTTTTTTTGGTGTCTCTTATTTGATTGATTTAGAAGGCGCTGATTCGTATGTAGCTCAATCTTTTGCTCAGGGTTTAGGTTTATGGGGAATTGGGTCTCTCATTGACTATACAGGAAACGACGAGTTTTCATCCACCTATTTTTCTCAAGGGGTGGGCTTAACCTATGGGATTGGAGCAGTTCATGATTATAAGGGTGATGACCACTATTTTTCGGGTTCTCGCCATGCCAATACTTATGCCTCTCCAGGCATTTTTAAATCGGCGTCTCAAGGTTTTGGATTTGGTTTACGTAATATTGCATCTGGGGGCATAGGGATTTTGCATGATAAGTCTGGAGATGATAGATATGAATCTGGGAATTTTTCATTAGGGTCTGGCTACTCCTATGGTTTAGGCTTGTTTCTGGATGAAAAAGGGAATGATAACTATCTTGGGGCCCGTTATAGTTTAGGGACAGCCGCCCACTCTGCTCTAGGTATTTTTACTGATTTTTCTGGAAATGACCATTACAAGTCATTATTTGGCTCTACTATGGGAGTTGCCTGGGATTATAGTAATGCTTATTTTTCAGATCATGCAGGAAATGATACCTATCAATGCTTAGAAGGGAATTTTGTAATGGCTCAAGCTGAACATAATAGCTTTGCCTTTTTCAATGATAAATCTGGGAAAGATAACTATCGTATTAATTTTTCGAAACCTGTAGCTGAAAACACCTACGATGGAGGAAAAAGTCTGTCTATTTTCTTAGATGAAAATGGTCAAAAAGACAAATATAGTACTCGTTATACTAATAATTCTATTGACTACTCTAACCCTTCTTTTCTTTTTTTAGATATAGAAAAGAATTTAAGTAAATTTGTAAAAAACAAGTAACTATTGTCTCGATAAATTTAAGTAAAGTTCTTTATCAGGCAAGGTGCTTCTAAAGGGATTTATGTCTATGCCTCCTCGTCGTGTAAAGAGGCCTTGAACAGCACAATGCTTGACATGGCGTTGGGATGCAATCATATTAAATATCTGATCGATACACTGTTCATGAAAGCCTTGGTGCTCAGAAAATGAAACAAGATAACTCAGTAAGGATTCATACTCTATCTGTTTACCTTCATAATAGATGATAATACTGGCAAAATCAGGTTGTGAGGTTACCGGGCAAAGCGATCTAAATGTGTGAGTGTAAACAGTTTCAGACAACTGCTTCTCTTTAAACTGTAATTCCTTAAAAGATCTTATGTCTTGGACATGTTTTTCTAAACAGATATATGTCTCTGGAATGGCTGTAGCTTCAGACTCTATATCTAAAAAACGCACGCTTACTGTATCCTTAATAATGGCTTCTAAATCTGTTTTAATTTGCTTTTCTACCTGTTCTGGACTTTGATAGCTGCGTTTATAAAAGGAATTCAAATAGAGTTTTAAAGATTTTGATTCCACAATATAGGGTGATGATTGAGGATACTCTATACGACACCGACATACATGAACGTTCTTTCCCTCATCTCTATAATAGAATTCGTAGGCATTCCAAATATCACGTCCATACACAGGATAAGGCTGTTCATAAAGCCTATTTTCTCTTGAAATGGGAACAAGAATTTCAGCTGTATATTCTAGCTTTTCTTCAACTCTTTTTCCTAGTAATGAGGCTTTCACCTCTTTTTCAAACTGACTATTCATGTCTATAACTATAAAAGACTCGTATTCCACTGTCTAGTTCATGAGGTTTCTCAACTTTTTATTGAATGATATGAATCAAACAGGATACACTTTAATCATGTCCTTTTGCTTTCAATGTGGAACTGAGCTTCACTCTAAAGTCCCCCCTGAAGATACACATCTTCGTCTTGTATGTCCCTCTTGCGATTACATTCACTATGATAATCCTAAGCCAGTCGCTGGCGTTATTCCTATTTATAAAGATTCTATATTGCTATGTAAGCGTGCTATAGAACCATGTTATGGGCTATGGACCATTCCCTGCGGCTACTTAGAAATGAACGAAACAGTCTCTCAAGGTGCCATTCGTGAGGCTAAAGAAGAAGCCGGGATTAGTGTTGAAAACCCACACTTGTTTTATGTGTATTCTCATACTGATATTCGCCACATCTATATTATTTTTACAGCAGTCTTAGACTCTCCCGTTTTTGAGGCAGGCCCAGAAAGTTTATCTTGTGACTTCTTTCAAATTTCTAACTTACCATGGGAGTCATTGGCTTTTTCATCGCTACAGGCTGTGCTAAAGTCCTTTGTTTCTCTCTATCCTCACTATAACAATACTCTTTGTCACTGATTTCTTTTTTATTAATGTTTAAAAAAGGTGTCTTTTAGGGTATACGATGATATACACTATTTTTGGGGGAAGTTTTGACAGAGGGAAACAAAGATTTTAATCCGGGTATTAAAACTAAAATAAATGTCAAAATTTATGAACTTAACAATATACGTTCTGTGCCAATCAATCTAAATAATGGAAAAGATAGAGGAAAATTAAAGCATATTTTAGAGCATGAAAGTTATCGACTACGAAAAAGAGATATTGAACGGTATAAAGAATTGCTTAAACGTACTAAAAACCGATAATCACGTTAAAATTTCAACACGATCTTCATGAATACATACCGTATGTTCCCATTGTGCTGACAAACTATGATCTAGTGTTACGGCTGTCCAATCATCGTCTAAAATTTCACAGTCCCCTGTTCCTTCATTAATCATCGGTTCAATTGTAAATATCATTCCTGGGGCACAAATCATTTGTTTTGTCTTTTGTATAGAATGATAAATAAAAGGTTCTTCATGAAACTCATTGCCAACACCATGCCCCCCAAACATATGAACGACTCCGTATCCATTTTTTTTAGCTATACGTGTAATGGTTTCCCCTATGATATTTAATGACCCAAACGGTTTTATGGCTTTAATCGCTTCTTCTAAACATTGCTTTGTAACATCAACCAACTTTTCAGCATTCTTAGAAATTTTACCTACAGGATACATTCTACATGAATCTCCATAGTATCCATCTAAAATACAGGTTACATCTACGTTAACAATATCACCTTCTTTTAACACCCTTTCAGAAGGGATACCATGACAGACCACTTCATTAATAGAGGTACAGATACTTTTGGGAAATCCTTTATAGTCCAGTGGAGCAGGAATTGCGTTATTTTCTAGTGTTTTACGATGTACATACTGATTAATTTCATTGCTTGTTATTCCAGGTTTAATCAGGTCATTCAAATCATCTAAAATAGATTTTGTGAGTTGACAACTTTTTCTAATTCCATTGATTTGATCAGGTGTTTTTATAATTCTTCTTGGAGGAATTGGATATCCATCCATTTTCAATTGTTTTAACTTTGTGTCAAAATCACTGTGACATTTTTTATATTTTTTTTCACTCCCGCACCAGCATGGGTCATTACGTTGGATTTTTTTTTCCATATAGTAATAGTACAGTTTTCTAAGTATTTTAAAAAGATTTTACTGTGCAATCATATTTTTGTATCATTAGAAAAGATATGATTCATGTTTCTCAATTACGAAAACAATACGATGACCTTGTTGCATTAGACGATATCTCTTTTACTATTCAAAAAAATGAAGTCATTGGTTTTTTAGGTCCTAATGGAGCAGGTAAAACAACACTGATGAAAATATTAACATGTTTTTTTCCGCCTTCTTCAGGAACCGTATCTATTAATGGACTTGATATTCACACGAATTCTTTGGAACTGCGTCAAAACATTGGTTATTTACCCGAAGATAACCCCTTATATGAACACATGACCGTTATTGAATACCTAAGGTTTATGGCTCAGCTTCGAAAAATATCTCCATCTATCCTTAAATCAACCCTAGATAAGGTTATTGATCAGTGCCATTTATCATCTGTCATGACGAGACCTATTCATGAATGTTCGAAAGGATTCAAGCAACGTGTGGGAATTGCTCAAGCCATCTTACATCAACCTCCTCTCTTAATCTTAGATGAACCGACGTCTGGCTTGGATCCAAATCAAATGATTGAAATTCGCACACTTCTTCAAACATTAAAGGAGTCTTCCACTATCATCATTTGTTCTCATATTTTATCTGAAGTTATGGCAACATGTAGTCGTGTTTTCATATTACATAAAGGCGAAATTGTCGCCAATGAAGATGTGGCTTTTTTGCGTAAGTCTAAAAGTAAAAAAATTAAACTTGAAACAGATATGCCTCCTAAAGAATTTGAGATAAGCTTAAAAACATGTCACAAAAACATCCACATCATCTCTTACAACGCTACCCAACATATGTACGAGTACTCCATTCAGTCAGATTTTGATTGTCGTAACGACTTATTTACGCTTATTACGAATTCATCCTATTCCATACAAGAAATGGCGACTGAAAAACTGTCTCTCGAAGAACTTTTTACTCAATTAACTCAAGAGTCCAAATGATGATAGCACTTATCAAAAAAGACCTTTCTTTTTTATTCAAATCTAGTATTGGGTATTTGTATATCTTAACTTTTTTTTCTTTTTCGTATTGGTATTATTCCAAATATATCTTTATTCATGATCAGGCAACTATGACGTCTTTTTTTTATATTTCTCATTTACTGCTATTAGTATTAATTCCTGCTATAACGATGCGTAGTTGGTCTGAAGACAAAAGATCTGGAATGTTAGATTTCCTCAAAACATTCCCCTTAACAGAGTGGGAACATATTTTGTCTAAATTTGCATCTGCATTGTTATTTTTCCTTCTTATCTTGGTCTCAACCCTGCCGTTGATAATTCTTCCTATTTATTTTGGAAACCCTGATATTGGGCTTATAGTCTCTGGTTATATTGCACTATTTTTATTAGGTTCTTCCTTAATCAGTATTGGTTTATTTACATCTTCCTTAACAAAAAATCAAATGCTGTCGTTTTTGTTTAGTCTGGGCATTAATTATGGGTTTTATTTTTTATCAACACCCTTATTTATAAACTCTATGCCCTCTTACATATCTAGATTTTCGCAACTTTTCTCTATTAATTACCACTACACCTATCTTTCTAAGGGGGTTCTAGACTTTCATTCCGCATTCTTTTTTATTTTGCTAACTTTTTTCTTCCTATTTCTTAATAATATCGTTTTTCATTATCAAAGAGCGCAGCCATGACCCCATCCACACGTTCTTCCGAATCTATGGCTAAAAAAAATCTTTTAATCAAGACTTTTCTTGTGTGTATCTTATGCCTTATTCTCTTTTTTTTATCTCGTTTTATAGATTTGAAATATGATTTATCTCATCAAAAGAAGCACAGTTTGTCTCCCTACACCAAACAACTCATCAAAAACACCCCCTCCCCTATTACCATACATTTTTATATTTCAACAAAAAACCCTCCTCGCCTGAGTCTAATAAAACAAGAAATCATTCAATTTTTAGATGAAATTAAAGATTATGGGAATAATATCAATGTATCTATTTTTTCAACTCCTATTACGGACGAGAATGAAATCAAATTGTCTAAAATTGGTATTCCTAAGTTTCAGTTCAGTATTATAGAAAAAGATAGAAAACAAATTGCCGATGCCTTTTGTGGAATTGTACTTTATTATGCTGATAAAAAAGAAGTATTGCCTTTAGTTAAAGGAATCAACTCTCTTCACTATGATATCACCTTAGCTATCAGTCAATTACTTCAAGATGAAAGACCTTTTCTTTCTATTATCTCATCCGAAACAGATTCAAAAGACTCTCCCTTTTCTTATTTATTTACATTTTTAAAGGAACGATATGATCTAAATTTCATTCAAGAAAACGAGACTATCCCGACTCAATCCTCCTGTGTATTGGTCCTCAGTCCCGGCATAGTAACGCCTCAAACTAGCGATTCACTTTATACCTATTTAGAAAACAATGGGAATGCTATTTTCTTCCCTGATAGATACTCTGTTGATGGAGCTACTATAACGGATAAAGAAAGTAATATTGACTCACTTCTATCCTCCTTAAATATCACCTTAAAACCTGGTCTTGTTGCAGACGAACTTTGTGAGACAGTTAGCTTCGAATCTAAAGATACTGCTTTTGGGGTCAATCAAAAATACAATTTAAAATATCCTCTTTGGCCCAGCATTTTCTCTAATCAATTTACTAAAGGCGATTACCCCTTTTTTAGTGATGTACATCAACTTGTTTTGTCCTGGATATCTCCTGTTTCCTCAACTAATGACGGGGCTATTACACTGATTGAATCATCTCCAAAATCATGGTTGCTCAGTTCTATAAGCCAGATGTCTCCCAAAAAACTTTTTGATTTCAGACAAAATCAACAACGATATCCACTGGCTATCTTGTACGACAACCCGAATGATTCACTTGGTAAATATGCTGTTTTTGGAAGCTCTTATTTTATTCGTGACACTATATCAACTCGTTTTCCAACTAATTTGTATTTCACATTAAATTTTATTGATTGGATGAGCTTATCGCATCACTCTCATAATATTCCTAGGCTCATCACGAATCAATATTTATTAAGAAAATATACTGACGGTGAAAAAACAATTCTTAAATCACTTGTCTTTTTAATCTCACCTCTTCTTTTGTTTCTTGGAGGACTATTCTATTTAGGATTAAACAGGAAACAAAAGTGACTCATAAAAAAATCATTTTATGTATTACGGGGCTAAGCGTTATTCTCTTTTTTCTATATATTCAATCGCCATTAACTAGTCGCTTCATTAACAATCCATTTGAAGACTTTTTTTCTGAATCTTTAGACACTATAAACTTCCAGACTGACACGATGTCTTTTACATCTCTATATAATAGCGATACTCAGAATTGGGAATACGAGCAAAAACCCCTCTCTCCTAAACTTCTTCACGATATCCATGCATGCTTAGCACGCACACATTCCCCCATTGTAGTTGGAAACATCTTAAAAGATGCACCACTCTTTGGGATAGACACCCCCTCTCTTAAAGTTCGCTTAACACGTCCAGATAAACGTCAGGCTCTTGTTTCTATTGGAAAAAAGGGAGTTAATAAAGACTCTTATTATGTTAATGTTGATTTAAGCCCTAGTATTTACCTTGTCGATCTTCCTTTTTTAATGAAGGAGTTCACAGACATTAAAGAGTTTTTAGATCTCTCTATTGTATCAAACACTCTTGAGAGTATACGTAGTATCAAGATTCACTCAAAAGATACTACTATTCATTATAAAAAAAAGGATAACACCTGGCTTATTCATAAAAATCAGATCGATTTACCTACTGAACAATCTGTTATACAGTACCTACTCACTTATTTTTTAAAGATTCCTGCAGAAAACATTTTTTCAATATCCGAGATTTCTCTTCCTTCTAAAGAGTCATTTAATATCCAATTTGAATCACAGCAAGACTCCGCTAAATTACGTTTTTTCTTAAAAGATCGCAATAACTATTATGTAATAAATGATTCTAAACCTGATTATATTTATTATATAGAGAACTTAATTTTTTCTAACTTTAACTAATCTTCTCTTACAAGATAGCTTAATGAAACTGAAAAAGACAATAACATTACAGCAAGAAATTGATGTAACACTGCTAAAGAAATAGGAACCGATAACACTAAGGTCAAAATCCCCAATAGAACCTGAGCAGACAAAAGTAGTAAAATAACATAAGCAAGATCACAATACACACTACTCTTCTGCTTCAATCGCCATGTTATTGAACAAAATATTCCAAGAATAATAAGTGCTAAATGCCTATGAACAAATTGAACCATCACAGGATTATGAACGATATTTGTAAGAAAAGAGTCCATTAAAAGTATCGATGAGGGAATCCATTCATTATTCATCTTTGGGTAACTATTGTAAATCCACCCCGCGTCTAAGCCTGCAACAAAAGCTCCATACGATATTTGAACGCATAATAAAAAGGTCCAAAAAAGTATCAATTTATTCCATTTTTTTCTCTTATCAATTGGAAAATGAAGCTTTAGCAATGTCCAAAGTATATATTCTAATAACAGCAAAGCTCCTGATAAATGTAACCATAAACGTATATGATTTACTTTAGGGTTTTCTACCAAACCACTTTTAACCATATACCACCCTAAAAACCCCTGAAAGACCACTAAAACAATCATAATTAACGTTTTCCTAATCAATGAGGGACTTAATTTCTTTCGAAACAAAAAGTATATAAAAGGGAAAATAAGGCTTATTCCAATGAGCCTGCCTAAAACTCGGTGAAAATATTCCCAAAAGAAAATTTTCTTAAAGGCTATTAAGCTCATTCCTGCATTTAATTTTTGATATTCTGGAAACAATTTATACTGATTAAAGACAACATTCCAATCATCTAGGCTTAAGGGGGGTAAAAAACCAAAAATTGGGCGCCACTCTACCATAGACAAACCTGAGTTTGTGAGTCTAGTAATAGCTCCGACACAAATAATGACTAAAATTAAAATAGAGACTAGTCCATACCAAATAGTTAATTGTCTTTTTGTAATCATAATCACGTCTATTATAGGTGATTTTTGATTCTTTATTAATGTTTAAAAAAAGAGTTCAATGCTTTTTCAAGAGACGTGTATTTGAATATGTATCCATACTTTAATAATTTTCTCTGTTTGACATAGGGGGTCATCAACAATGTTGTCGACATTTCTCCTAGTATATATTTCAACAAAAATGCGGGAATATGCAGCCACGACGGTCTTCTTAGAGACTTTCCTAAAGCACTACAAAATTCCTTTAACGAACACTTTTCCGGAGATACAAGGTGAATCGGGCCCTCTACTTCAGTACTTTTTAATGAAAAGGATATGATATTTACCACATCGGAAATATGTATCCATGGACACGCTTGTAGTCCAGTCCCTAGGTGTCCCCCTTGAAACAAATAAAAAGGAATTTTTAAAAGGCCAAGAAAGCCTTTATCTTTATCTAGAACTAGTCCTATACGGAGATTCACAACTCTCGTCTGTGCTTCTTGGCTTTCCTTTTCCCAATCTCTACAAAGCTTTGCCAAAAAGGTATTTCCTGCAGTATCGTCTTCATCATAAGGTCCGTCATCTTCTTTTCCTTCAAAAAAACCTACAGCTGACGCATTAATCAAACATGTTGGTTTATTTTCACAAGAATTAATAGCATTTACTAAGTATCTAGTCGTATTAATCCTGCTATCATACATGGCTTTTTTATGAGACTTTGTCCAATATCTCAAGATGGTTTTACCGCACAAATTAATGACTGCATCTACATTTTCAAAGGGATTACTGGATAGATTTAGAGCTTCCCATTGAAGTGTTTTGCACCCCATATAGGATGATATTTTTTTTCGAGTTATAATAATGAGCTCGTAATCATCCCTTAAATGCTTTATGAGATGTGCTCCTATAAAGCCTGTGGCTCCAGCAATACAGATTGTTTGTTTCATATTTTTGAAATCTTTTCTTTTATACTATCTATAATTCAACGTTTATCCAATGTTTAATTTATATATTTAAACGGGTTAAAATCTTATTTTAAAGAAATGTTTCTTGAAGAATTGAAAAAAAATGTTTAAAACGTTTTTATTGTGGGCACTATCTTATTCATAGGGGGGGACTAAGTGCTGAGTAAAAGAAATGACTCACATTAGATCCCTCTTCTATATTTTTATCCTTTTCGAAAATCATAATTCTCCATCTAATCACTATTCTTTAACTTTATTGTTACGAACTATCCCATCGTATTATTTTTGTTTATTTTTATTTTTTAATGGGTATAACTGATATATAGGGGGGGACTAAGTGCTGAGTAAAAGAAATGACTCACATTAGATCCCTCTTCTATATTTTTATCCTTTTCGAAAATCATAATTCTCCATCTAATCACTATTCTTTAACTTTATTGTTACGAACTATCCCATCGTATTATTTTTGTTTATTTTTATTTTTTAATGGGTATAACTGATATATAGGGGGGGACTAAGTGCTGAGTAAAAGAAATGACTCACATTAGATCCCTCTTCTATATTTTTATCCTTTTCGAAAATCATAATTCTCAATTCATATTACTATTTTTTTATTTGTTAACGTCTTCTTTATTATATTATTTCATTTTTCCGCATAATTTATTTTTTACTATGTTTACAAATATTTTATTTAGGGAATCATCTTATTAAAAGGGGCGTACTATGTTTAGATTTTTTGATATTATTGTATTACTCATAACTGTCGTTTCATTTCTATTTTCACTCTTTTTGTGGTTTTCAGGGTTTAGAGAAGAAGGCCTTTATGTAGGTTTATGGTCTACTTCAATTATTGGAATAGGAATCTACATTAAACTCTTGCGCATTGTTCACTTTGTGCTTTATCGTAATCTACACCAACCGGAGAAAGATCATTAGTGAATCAAGTATTTTTATCTTTGGTGGGATCATTTTAATTTTGCTATTTTTTGCATTTGGAGTGACGGTTATTGAATTTATTAAAATGGATAAAAATCCTAAAAAATATAAAAACCCCAGATACAAAAAAAGGAAACGCTAGTTTCCTTCTCATACTGTCTTTGTTATGGGGTTTTACTTTAACTACATATGCGGATGTTTATTTCCATGATTTTCCTGATGATGGAACACGAGAACTCGCCTATTCTGCAGAATCCTATCAAGAACATTATGCCAAATCACTGGATTACAATATGCATGTGAGTACCCCCGGATACATTAGAAAGTCTATCACCAATAAACGCTTATATGACCATGCTGATGGAAAGCATTTAGTTGTCGGATCGTATTCCTATAAATGGATTGAAGGGAATCCTTATGAAACGGGAGATCCTTTACATTTCTGTATAAATGGAAGTAACAAAGCCTTCTTCACTATTCAACTTAATGACGGAATTGTTGCCTATACTCGTGATGGGCGCTTTCGTATCAGTCACACAAACCATCTTGTCACACTGAGTGGAAACTTCCCCGTTTTAGGTGAAGAAGGACCTATTATTGTTCCTTATCGTGGAGATTACACCATTACTCGGCATGGAAATTTTTATATTGATGAAGTCCTTATAGATAAATTCAAGATCACCATATTTAAAAATTTTGATGATATGAACCGGCATTTAGATAATGCCAACGCTACTTTTTTCACCCTAAATGAGCCCATAGATACATTAAGTGGAGACAAACACTATAATATTTTGCAAGGATTTATATCTCACTCAAACGCCTTCCGATCAAATGATTCTTGGTATTATAGATCATCTCAGACTGCAGGAATTCGTAGTTTGTATATGCTCATTGATGGAAGGCGCACTCTTTTTAATGCGTTAAACTAGTTTTTTACTCCCAGTTCAAAAGCTTAAATTCACCCTCATGGGTTTCTACAATGTACGAACAATTATCAATCCAGTCACCAGAGTTTAAGTATAATTTAGATTTATATGTTTTTATTTTGGGTTGATGTGTATGTCCATAGATGAGTCCATCCACTTTTTTTTCTACTAAATAGCGGTGAAGCATATATCTATATCGGAACAGGAACCCTAATGTATTTTTAATTGAGATTTTTATGCACCTGCTTAACGATAAGCCCGATCTGTTTTTTTTGTTTTTTTTCTTCAAAAAAAACTCGTAAAAATCTGTGCCAAACTTTGCAAACCATTTTGCCTTCAACGATACTGATGGATCTAATTTGTCTCCATGCATAACAAGAAATGTCTTATTTTTTAACGATTTATATAGAAACTCTTCTACAAAGGTCAAATGTTTAAAGACCAAAGATGCTTGCTTTTGACTATCATGATTCCCTGGCAAGAAATAAACCCGTACTCCCTTCGTATGCAAATGATTTATCTTATCTATAATAGACCTTCCTAGCGGATCTAACTCATCGATATTGGAAATAAGATATTTATCTAAGATATCTCCATTTAGAAATAATAAATTGCAGTGAAGATGATCTAAAAAGTCATCTAATCTGCGTAATTGTGTTCCACAGGATCCAATATGTGTATCTGATATCCAAACAGAATGTACATCTATATTATTTTTTAAACCCACAAGAAAAAGTATAAGTCATAGACTATTTACTGCAAAGTTAATTTTCAGATGAATTAATATTTGAAGATTATTTTTTACAGTTGTATAATTTATTAAAATGTTTTGTCGTAATAAGTTATTATTGTTCCTCGTTATGTTACAGTTCTGCTCTCTGACATTATTTGGGTTTACATTTTCTGGACAAGGGGCTAGTTATCCTTATAAACTGTACCAGCAAACCTTTAAGGACTATTATAAATCAAAAAAAACTACTGTTAATTATAACCCTACAAGTTCAAGAGATGGTTTTTTCTCCATTCAAGATCAACGTGTTGATTTTGCAGGAGTCGATCTATTTGTTAGCGACGAATTAATGGAAACATTACCCTCTCCCCATAAACTCCTTCATATTCCAACATGCTTAAGTGGAATTGGTATGGCCTACCACCTTAAAGGAGTTTCTTCTTTAAAATTATCTGCATCTTTATTGTCAAAAATTTATAGAGGCAAAATTACGACTTGGAATCATCCAGATATTGTAGCCGTGAATCCAGGAATCACTCTGCCTGATTTAAATATTGTGTTAATTAGGCGAGCTGGAGGAAGTGGAAGCTCATTTATCTTCACTCAATATCTAACGATTATGGATAGTATATGGAGAGATACAATTGGCACTACCGCGACACTACAACCCTTTAATAGTTTAGCTGTAGACACTAGCAGTTCTATGGGAAAAATGATTTCTCAAGTTAATGGAAGTATAGGATACATTGGATATGGGTTCAAACATGATTTCTCCTTATCTTTTGCTCATATAGAAAATCTTTCTGGGAATTTTATTGAACCTACTCTAGACTCTATTTCAGCTTCAGCAGAGATTGAAATCCCAGAGGATGCTCGTGTTTTCTGTACATCTACCCCTTCTGAATATGGATACCCCTTATCTTCTTTTAGTTGGATTATTTTTTATCAAGAACAACATTATGCTAAACGTTCCAAAGCTTTTGTTAAACAATTCAAACATTTTTTGAGTTTTATGATTGATAACTCCGTTAATCACTCACAAATAGGATATGCAAAGCTTCCTCAAAATGTAAAAGTCAGGTCAAAATCTATCCTTGAAAAAATCACTTACAAAGGCAAGCCTCTCTAAAAATCAATAAAATACCTATTCACATTTACAGTACTTATTTCTTCGATGTTTTTTGTTGACCTTCCATCAACTTGTTTTCCCATATCTTCAAAAGATAATCTACGTTCATTTTGAACTGACTTACCTTCTTCTGAAACCTCAATTTCAGAATCAAAATCATAAAATTCAGTAGTATCAAGGTCTCGTCCTCTTAACTGTCTTTCTCTGTTTTTCAATTTCAGTTTTTGATATTCTGTTAATTGTAACAAATCTGCATTGTCATATAATATATTTAGATCATAATAATCATTATCCCACGTCTGTGCATATGATAGTGATATCATCAGAAAAAAACTAACCAGATATTTATAGATCATATCGTATTATAACCAATTATTTTAAAAATTAGAAAACTTCTATCAATCAATATAACAAAACTATGCTTAAACAATCTTATTAAATGACTGAATCAAGAGTTCTGTAAGTGGGTAGATAAGTGCAGACCTATCATATGTTTTGCCCGTTTCAATTTTTAGTGATGTTGCATTATACTTTAAATCACCATCAAAATAGTCGTTATTTATATTTAAGCCCAGCCCAAAAATAATCCACACCTTACTTCCTCGAGAAAAGGATTCTACTAATATCCCTGCACACTTCTTTCCATTTATTAGTAAGTCATTTGGCTCTTTAATTTCAACATCAGTCTCATATACAGATTTAATCATCTGTTTAACACAGTTAGCCGTATGAGGAATAATAATTCTTGGATCTATCTTTATACTCTCATGAAATGTAGTCAAGGAATAAAGTAATTGAGTATCTCTTTCAGAATACCAAAATTTATTGTGAGTACCTCTTCCTTTTAGTTGAAAGTCTGTCGTAATAACAAAAGGGCATGTCTTTTTTTCTTTAAAAATTAATTGCTTAGCATAATCGTTTGTAGAATCAAGTTCTGAGAAATGGAGATAATCTGTCAAACTTTTGCATATTCCATTTCTTGTTCGGGGGCCTTAATTGACAAACCTAATTCTTGAATTAACGCATGATCTGAATTCCATGATGGGTTACCTGTCGTTAATAGTTTTTCACCTGTAAATATAGAGTTAGCCCCCGCCATAAACGCTAAAGCCTGGGCTTCTTTTGGAATATCTAAACGTCCTGCACTTAATCTAATCTTCGATTTTGGCAACACAATTCGTGCCAAAGCTATCATTCGAATCCATTCAAACGTGTCTACCCTCTTTTGGTTTTCAAGTGGCGTTCCGGGCACTGGAACCAAGGTGTTAATCGGAACACTTTCCGGCTGTGGGCTTAGCTTTGTTAATGTTAGTAAAAGCTTTAATCTGTCGTCAACACTTTCTCCAAGTCCAATGATTCCTCCACAACACACAGATATCCCTGCTTTCCCCACATTATCCAGGGTCTCTAAACGATCGTTATATGTTCTGGTTTTAATAATATCTCCATAATAGTCTTCAGACGTATCTAGATTATGATTATAAGCAGTTAATCCCGCTTCTTTTAATTTTTCTGCTTGAGAAAGACTTAACATCCCTAAGGTGCAACAGGCTTCTAACCCAAGCTTTCTTACACCTTTTACCATTTTTAATATATTGTCAAAGTCTTGATTATCTTTAACTTCTCGCCATGCTGCTCCCATACAAAAACGTGTCGATCCCTCATGTTTGGCAACTGTAGCTTCTTGCAGCACTTTTTCTACATCCAATAATTTTTCACGCTCTACATCCGTATTATAGCGAGCAGCCTGTGGGCAATATGAACAGTCTTCAGCGCATCCACCTGTCTTTACAGATAATAAGGTGCAAAGTTGAATTTCATGTTGATCAAAATGCTTCCGATGCACTTCTGCAGCCTTAAACACAAGCTCTAACAAGGGCAAGTCATATAATATTCGTAATGAATCCATTGAAATATCTGAAGTCATGAATCAATTCTAATATAAGTCTATTTTATTGCCAATATTTTATTACTAGAAATTTTATTAACGGCCCCTCAACTATTTAGGAACACGGTTGTGAGACAACAGCGACATAGAAAGATTACTCGATGAAGTGCTTAATAAAGGACTAGATCCTTGTCTAAAAGAACTAATTAATGAACTCTTAGAAGCAACAGATATCTCTTAATTCTTAATATTAAAATTAGTCATCGAAAAGCTCTCAAAAGTCCTATAAACTAATATTATGACTCAAAAAAAAATCCTATATGCTATTAATGGAACCGGACAAGGTCATATTTCTCGAGCCAAAAGTTTAATTCCTTACCTTCAAAAGTATGTTAATGTAGATATTTTGATTTCTGGGAAATTACAGAATCTCAATTTTGATTTTCCCATCAAATATGAATATAAAGGATTTACATTTCATTATGAGGATGGCGCTGTAAACTGGTTTAAAACGCTTTTAAAAGCAGATATTTTTCAATTCATCACAGATATTCGATCTCTAGACTTATCTGAATATGACTTAATTGTCACAGATTTTGAGCCCGTGTCTGCATGGTGTTCGTTCATCAATAAATACCGTTGCATCAATGTTTCCCACCAAGCCTCCTTCTATTCATATAAAAGTCCTAGACCTTGGTTTTGGCCTTTTTTTATCCTGGCAGAACTGTTTTTTCGGTTTTATTCCGTTTCCAATGATTATTTAGGCGTTCATTTTAAAGCATACTCTGAAAAAATTTTTCCTCCCGTTCTTAAAGATGAAATTATTCAGGCTACCCCTAAAACAAAACCCCATATTACTGTCTATTTGTCAGCCTTTTCTTTAGAGCAACAAATTCAGTTTTTCAATCTATTTCCCGAGTTTAATTTTCATATTTTTCATTCACATTGTACTCAAAAACAACAAAAAGAGCATCTAAGCCTATCTCCCCTATCTGAAGACTTTAAATTTAGTCTCATATCCTGTTCAGGATACATCTCTAATGGAGGGTTTGAATCTAATGCTGAAGCCCTTTATCTAAAAAAACCCCTACTTTCAATTCCAATCCGGAATCAATACGAACAATACTGTAATGGTGCTGCTCTAAAAAAATTAGGGGTCACTGTCATCAAACGTCTACACTACAAAAAAGTCTTTCACTGGCTACAGACAAGAAAGACTTTGTCTCAGTTACAGGTGTGCAATACCGATGACTTAGCTAAGGCTATTTCTCACGCCATTGACACTTAATCTAGTCTTTTCTAATAACTTCTTATAAGATTAACTGAAATATTTTAGACTTTTGATACGATAATTACATATAGAGCTAAGAAACCATCATCTTTTGTATAAAATCTTAAGATTTTCTTTTTGATTCTTGGCACATCTAGTTAAATGTAACAGTATAAAAAAAACATAAATTGAGGACTAACATGAAACAATTATTATATATATTTCTAGTATTATTCATCAGTACCCAGCACCATTCATTTGCTGAAAAGTTAAGCATTGTAAATGATTTACCTAACGCCAAAATTATTTTGGATGGAGTTGAGTACAACTCAAATGCTGTGTTCAACATTGAAACTGAACCAGGAACTCACTATGTCAAGGTCCTTCATAATGATACGGTTCTTTATTCTAAAGTTATTACTGTTGAAGAAGGAAAAGCTACCACTATTGATACAAATGGGATGAATTCATCTGCAAATATTCCTAACAACACTTATCAACAACAAGCCCCTCTCTCTTCAACAATCAGCATTGTTAACGATATTGAAGGGGCTAAAGTTATTTTAGACGGAAAAACGTATAACTCTAACTCTATTTTCAATGTCAAAGTGACGCCTGGTAGCCATTATGTCAAAATCTCTCATAAAGATGATATTTTATACTCTAAAATCATCGACATTGATGCCAACAAAACTAAGACTATTGACACCAATATGGTTAATCCAAATTACTCTAAACTGAATATCAAAAATAAAAAGGTTCAAAAAAAAGAATTAAAAAAATTAAAAGAAGCTAGAGGAACTTTTGGTCTAGGTTTTCAATTACAATCTGTTAGTGGCTTGAGTATAAAAAAATATTTCGGACCATTTGGAATTCAACTAGTTGGGTGGACAGGAAATGAAAACAACGAAAATTATACCTTTTCAGAAAGAGAAGGAGAAGATGATCCAGATTATGGCTATAATATTCGGCTATTATGGGACGTAAAAGAAAAATTAAACTTTAGTAATACCCCCATCCGCTTATTTGTCGGGGTGGGCTACGGAAAAGACACCTTTGAAGGAGTGGAATATCACTTTGATGATACTATAGTTGAAAAAGAAATTCTTGAAGCTTTTATAGGAATCGAATATGACACTAAAATTGGAAGTTATACTTTCGGTGTAGAATATAGACAAAAAGAGATTACAGGAATAGATTATACAGATTATACATATTCATGGGGTAATGGCTATTCATACACAGAATCTATTATTAATGAAACTCAAACTGGTTTATTATTTAATTACGGATATCATTTTTACTTCTAGTATAGAGATTCACTAGATACGTTTTTTATACATTAGAACTACTGTAACTCTAAATATATGTTAAATATGTGATTTAATGAATTCTTTAATTGATGAAGCGTTTGCTTCTACATCATAAAAACGTTGTTTCTTTTCTTCTAAACCAATAAACGCTTGAGGTCTCGGAGGAATAAATCCTAAGGCCTCTTTTATAGTATCTTCAAATTTAGCAGGTTTTGCGGTTTCCATACATAATACAGGAAACGCCTTTTCTTGTTGATCTAGTGCAATGTGCACTGCCGCCGCTGTGTGAGGATCAATGATTCGCTTACAGTCTTTATAAATCTCTTTAATGGCTTCTATACGCTGTTCATGACTAGAACGGCCACTAGAAAAGCCTAGCTGGTTTTGTATTTCATATAAATAGCCGCTCAAATCAATGGATTTTGTTTTTTCAAATGTTGCCATTATTTGTCTTAAGCTCTTGGCATCTCTTCCACAAATATCAAAAAATAATCGCTCAATATTTGACGCTTTTGATATGTCCATTGATGGACTACTCGTTACCACTACATCTCGCTGCTCATATATTCCTGTCTTGAAAAAATGATCCAATACAACATTTTCATTCGTCGCTACTATCAACTTCCTCAATGGTAAACCCATCGACTTTGCCACATATCCCGCTAATACATTTCCAAAGTTTCCCGATGGAACCACCACATCCATCGCATCACCAACAGAGTCTACAACTGACAAATATCCTTTAAAATAATACACAACCTGTGCCAAAATTCTTCCCCAATTAATCGAATTAACAGCCCCTAACGAAACGTCCTTCTTGAATTCCAAATCCGCATTAATCTCTTTTACTAAATCTTGGCATACATCAAATGGTCCATCAATCGATATATTAAAAATGTTCGTATCTAATATAGATCCCGCCTGCGCCTTTTGAAACGAACTCATCCCCTCTTTAGGCGTTAACATAAATATATTCACAGCCTCTTTCCCTCTAAATGCCTCCTCTGCAGCTGAAACAGTATCTCCAGAACTTGCACCTAAAATCGTTAGGCGCTCACTCCTCCTACCTAGCTCGTATTCCATAATGTTTCCTAAAAATTGCATAGCCATATCTTTAAACGCTAAACTTGGACCAGATGAAAGATCTTGTAAATAAATACCGTCTTTCAAATACTCCACAGGAGCGATCGCTTCTGTGCCAAATGCCTCTTTTGTATACGTTTTTTTTAGAAGATCACCTAAATCACTCTCTGGGATATCCTCCCCTATAAAGTCCGTAAATATCGCATTTGCCAACTCAACATACGAATAACGTTTAAAGTCTTGTAAACGATCTAGAGTTACAGATGGATATATTTCTGGACAAAATAAGCCCCCATCCTCGGCCAAACCCTCTAATAAAACGTTAGAAAATACAAAAAAATTTTTCTTACTATCACGTGTGCTTAAATACTGCATATCTCCATTCTATTTTTGTATTCAAAAAATGTAAATAAGAATCTTTTTTTTATTCCTACTCGTTATTAAAAAAAATAACCGTTTATTTAATTTGACTTTTGTATTATATTTTTTACAGAGAATAAAAAAAAAGGAGTTTTCTATGTCTATCGAATTTTACAATGTAAAGAAAAAGAAAAAAGTTTCTATCGACGAATCAAAAGTTGAGAAAGTTAAGTATGAGCGTGAAACAAAGTCTGGATCTACTCAGATCAGGTATGCTTTCAAATCTGTTGACGATGACGGAACATCTCTAACAAAGTTTTGTAGCGAAACAGACTGGAATAATTTATAAATTCTTTTTGCTAACTTAAATTAAAAGGCCAGTAAATAGACTGGCCTTTTTTATTTTAACACTCTTAACCCTCTACATCTGCTCCTTAGCACTAATTCTATTTTCATCCTGTATATCTTTATACACTTCCCCTAACAACTTTTTAAATTTCTTTTGAAATCTTAAATTATCTTTGCTATGAAAAACAATATCTATTTTCTTTGTCCTACTCTTAAGTATAAACTCTAATGACCCATCTCCATTCGGCAAATTATACACATAATGCTTTAGTTTTTTATTTTTCTGTAACATCATCACAATTTCATAAATTTCCTCAGGCCACATATGACAATACTTCTTTATTAAACGATCACTTATATTTATTTTCTGGTTAAAATCCACTTTTATTTCTTTCGCCAATAATTCACTTAAATGAATTTCTTTCCCCTTTTTCATATCTCTTAAAATGCCCATATTTCTTCTAAAATAAACATTTTTTATTTAAGATCTATTCTCTCAATTTATTTACAACTTTCTCTTAATTGATTGTTTTTTCGATATTTGCTACAATCGATGATGGAGAGTTGGCAGAGTGGTCGAATGCGGCGGTCTTGAAAACCGTTGTACCGCAAGGTACCAGGGGTTCGAATCCCTTACTCTCCGCCATCAGAACCTGAGATTTAAAATTTTCGCTCCAGTCATTTAATTTCCATTAAACTCCTTCCACGAGAAATTTCAAATCTCAGAACATGACAGGAGATTTTTCGCTGTCCTTGCTTTTTTTTGCATCATTTTATGATGCCGGTTCTCATTTTGCTTTCTTTGTGGGCTTGTCCTTTCTTTTTTTGTTTAAAAACACCCTAGTTTAAAATTTATTATTACCTGTTTTTTCCTGTATATATTTAAGATCTAGTGATCTCCCCCTGAATCTCGCTTATAAATTCATTTTGCTGTCTTTATCGCTTCCATGATAAAATACCCCTACAAAGTTGTGATGCTATGAACGAAAATATTCAAGATTATCTAAAAACCATACTTAAACTTCAACTGGAAAAAAACACTTCTAAAGTTAAAGTCTCCGATATTGCTTCTAAATTAATTATCTCCGTTCCCGCTGTTACCGACAAAATTAAAAAACTCTCTAAATTAGGCTTCGTTATTAACTACCCCTACAAAGGAGTCGATCTTACTCAAAAAGGTAAAGATGCCGCCCTTCGCATGATAAAACACCATCGTCTTTGGGAAATGTTTCTTACGCAAGAACTTCAAATTCCCGCAGATAAAGTTCACGAAGAAGCAGAAAGACTGGAACACGCCTGTTCCGATTACCTCATCGATATCATTGATAAAAAATTAGGCTACCCTAAATTCGATCCGCACGGACAACCTATCTACCCATCTTTAACAAAGCAACCTCCCAATACTTAAAGAAATAGCCCCCCTACCTTCTGGCCGACTATATAATTTTATAAGGCTATCTAAGCCGTGCTCACTACATTCTAGCTCTTTGAGCTCTATTCATTCTAAATAGAAAACACGTTGCATCTATTATAAGCTGTCTATTTTCTTCGTTTGATTTTTTATGAGAAGCAGCATTTCTTAATCTTCTAAGTTCTTCTCTATCAACCCCAATCCTTATCTTCTCCTGACTTGATATTTGATGATGCAAACGGCATAACAACCCCTTGATTTGAAATTCTAGTTCAGGAGACTCTGATACCTCTTGACTACAAACTAACACTTCGTTTCGATCTGCCATGCTAAAATTATGCTCATATTTACCAAGAGAGCCTACCTCTTTATCACGACTAATTCTTCTTTCACAACTCCTAAACAACTCATTCCATAGCTCAGCTATCTCAGTCTGTGTTTGTTTCCACGATTTATTTTCCCTACCCGATGAATTTTGGTTTTCTCTATTAGATGAAACTTTATTCCACAATGTCAATAATTTCTCTCTAAGACCCTCTATAAGATCTAAAGAATTGTTGGCGTTCATTGCATTCCAAATAGCAATCAAACTTTTTGTTGCATCAAACAACTCTTCTTTATCTAACAACTTAGTCCCCTTCAACAAACTCTGTCTCACAGTACTAGTTGCCTGCTCTGAAATATCATCTATTTTCCCTACTGAAACCCATGCATTAATGAAAAACATTAACGCATATTGCATCCCTACATGAGATCTAAAATTATAATTTCTTAACACTGAGTCATACATAATTCTTAACTTCCTAACAATAACGGCTGGACTCTGAGAATATTGCTTGCATATTCTATCCTTGATACCCCCTTCTCTTTTTAAACGCTCAATTTCATTATCATGTTCAATTTCATTTTTTTTCTCACTCTCTTTTTTCATTCTAAGACTTATTATCTTTCTTACAGTTCTCAATTCTTCTTCATATTTATTATTCTGTTCATTCAACGTCTCAAAAGCTTCTTTAGCTGCTTTATAATTAGCGTTTAACTCAGCTAATTCATCTACAATCTTTTCAAGATCTTTTGTATTAACGCCCTTTTTTCCTTTCTTAGAAAGCATTTCTCTACATTCAGAATTTTTTTCGTTCATATCCATTACACTGCTTCGAAATCTTGCAAGACCTTTAGCATAATCCCCAAAAAAATCTATCACACGATCTACTGAAGAGTTTATTTGTTTTATAAATAATGATTTCTTTTTTTTATTAAATTTATTAAACAGCCCCTTATCAAGCTCTCCTGGGTCACCTAAATCCAACCTGTCATCTAATTGATACATTGCCGTAAAAGATTTTAATGATTCTAGCTCTAGCTCTCCAGGTCTAGGTTTCTGCTCATACACTTTCACCTCGTCTAGCATCTGTTTATAATCAATTTCGTCATACTCCCTAGTTTTTTGAACCATTCTATCTTGATCTAAGGAAGCCTTTACCTCTAAATTCAACTGCCCCAACTTTTCATTCATTGTTTGTATATTAGCTTCCCATTCCCTCATATTTAGCACCTGTATTTCTTTCTTTTCATTTAATTCATCAACTAATAACTGAATTCGTTTACTCAAACTATCAGATCCAGCTAATGCAAAAATTTCGCTTCTCAAACAAGAGACTATTTCCTCAAGCTGCTTAATATCACTTTCTTTTTGATTTTTAATTTCATCTCTTTTCTTATGCTGTATAGAGACACTTTCTTGCTTTTTCACTTTTTTTTCAAAAAAATATCTATCTATAACTTCTTGATTCTTCTCATAAAATAATCTTCCCTTTTTACCTATCACTTCTTCTTGAGAAACTATTAATTCATTCTCAAATAAAACCCTATCTTCATCACTAAACCGGCCAACTTCACCAAGATAACTGTTATATTGCTCTTGTAGAAAACCTTTATCGATAAAGCTAGAAATATCTCCCAATTCTTTTTCTAAGCCATAAGTGACATCTATGAAATGTCTCAAATCAGAGCCCTTACTCACGTTACTCGCTACTAAATCAGCTCTTCCACGATTTTGATCGCTCTGAAAAAACAATGCTACCCCTTCTTTTTCCAACCAGCTTTTTAAGGCTCCTTTTTCATCATCACTTAATGAATGGTCTTGATCAATCTCTACTAAATTCTTTCCACTATCACTTTGTAAAGACAATATATAAATTACAGCTAAATGCATCATATAATAAATAGATAATGAGAAAACTAACGTTTGTGCTAATAGCAATAAAACCGACTCTTCCATTTCATTTGAATCATCACTTAAACCTTCTATTGATTCTTCTTCTACATATTCTCTGCCTCTATCCATCAATACTTTTTCTGACGAACTTTTTTTCATATCTTTAAATGGTAAATTATCCTTATGGATCTTAATAAATTTTTTGAATATTTCTGGATCCTCTTTCAATATTTTTCTAAACTCATCTATGTTTTTATTTACAAAATCAGTCACCTTTTCTCTATCATCTTCATAAAACTCAAGCGGTAGCCTTCCCTGCTTCTGATTTTTTAAAAACATAAACACTAACTTTTCAACGAAATATTCTTTGTCACCTACCAAAAACTGTTCAACATTATCTGTTATTCTTTTTAGAAGGGTCTCTCTATCTTCATCTTTTATTTTATTATATTTCAAATATTCATTAAAAAATGATTCTATATTTTGCGGATACAAAATCCACTCATAAACAAAATCACCTATTTTTTTATCTACAAGATTAAACGCTTTATTAGGATCACTTTTCAATAAACTTATATCCATCTTTCTTGTTTTTAAAAACTGATAATACATATAGACCAATTCTTTGACTAAAAACTCATCCTCTGCTAAAAACCTTTTTATATTTTTTTCATATATACGCTCATCATATTTCATATATTTATCAGATTTCTTATTAAGATCCAGAATTTTTTTCTTTAATGACAGATAATCTCCTGTTGAATCTTTCTGAAAAACATTTTCACGTTTAACTACACTACGTTCTTCATTTTCAATTAATTGCTTAACAAAAGAAATTATTTTTCTAATATAATCATGTGCTCT
>QFBQ01000020.1 GCA_003265885.1 Candidatus Marinamargulisbacteria bacterium SCGC AG-343-D04 | reverse complement strand
AGTGATATAAAAATAAAATAACCAGAATATAGATCAAACAACACATACTGAATCATCCTAAAAATAAGTAAAATTCAAAAAAACTCTTTTTCTAAAGAAAATTCAGCCTATATCGAACTTGAAAAAAGTGACACAATTCACTATCTATTTTTGAACCAAAGAGTTAATATCAAAAGAAACGTTCTCACTTTCTAGTTGTCTTTTTTTCCATTCTAAAACTCTATTTAATACGACGGCTGCCTCTGCTCTGGTAATGGATTTATGAGGATTCAGACGGCTTTGATCATCACCACCGTAGCCTAATTCGATAACATAGGTTGTTAAGTATGAACGCAAATTTATGGGAACATCGTTCCAGTCACTGTAGGGTGAAAAGTCGACACTAACCTGATGATGAAAAGCCCCCATTTTAATAAGTAATCGACTGACTCCTGTTATAAATTCTAGTCGGGTTAATGAGCGATTAACATCTTGTTGCGTAAACGAAGGTGAAAAATAGTTCATATCTTTTACCTTAGCAATATAGGGATACAATGAATTTTCATTAAATTCATGATAAAGATCTTCATGTTGAGGTAACCCCTCAAGCAGTTTAACTTCAAAAGATGTTTCTGCAGATGCAATTCGAACATCTTTCACACTATACTTTCGTTTTGAGGAATCGAGATGTTCTGAATACACTTCACAACGAACAATATAGGTTCCTGGTTTTGAAATCGATTGATTAGAGATAGCATCAATTAAAACCTTATGTTGTCCAGGATAATAGCGTCTTTTTTGAACAAGGGTCGAAATAAGAGCACCTTCAGTATCATAAATAGATAGTGACAATTTAACGGGATCCTGGCTAGAAGATGTTAGAGAGAAATGTAAATCAAAGCCATTTTGGAAAAGGATTTTTTCTAGATATTGCATCCAACATAATGATTTCGAAGCTTCTTGAAATGTCACAGGGCTATTCACCCCAAAAACAGCCGATGTTTCATTATATCGAGGATCCATAATACCCAATTGAGTTATCTTATTAACAGATTTTTTTGACCACCGTTTATTAGCATCATCTAAAACATAATCTTTTGGAAAAAAAGAGTATCTAGTTTTAGGTTTTTCAAAGCTAATATAAATATCATCATCAGATGAATCATCAGCAGACAGCAATGAGGCATCATGTGAAGAATCATTACCTGAAAGATCTTGGTTAGTAACAGAAAAATGTTTTTCAATACCTAAAGAAATACTAGCTGTATTAGAAAAACGAAGATTACATTGCGTGACCATATTTTGGCTAAAAAAGTACTTTACCCCCAATCCATACATAAAATTAAGAGACGAAAAATCGGACTCCATACTTCCTTGAATGCCTCCAAGAAAATAAGATTTAAAACGTTGACCAGCATGAAATAAATATCCTGACGAGAGCGAATAAAGAGGAACTCGTTGAAGAATAGTATTATCTGTATCTAAGGATCGTTGCAGGTAATTCATCATCCCAAACCCTACAGAAACATTCACTTTTTCGTTTAAATATTTAGATAATTGAACACCAAATTCTTTAGAATCAGCTCCTTCAGAGTTTTTATCATAAAATCTAAAAGAAAAATAAGGAGATAGTCCGTATCGATAATTAGGATAAATGAGTTGCTTAAGTTGTTTTTTCAAGTAACGATTACGTTTATTTAATTTAGAATTAAGCTTATCAACTTTGAGTGCTCTTTTCTCTATCATACGAGTCAACTGATCCATATAGGTCATATTGTGTTTAAAGGAATCCTCAAACTGGACTTGTTTTCTATTATTTTGAACAATATTCTGTTTAAATTTATCTAATTGAGAATCGATATAAACCCCAAGAGATTTCATCATTTGAATTTTTACTTCTAGTTCAATTTCTAGTTCTCTGACCGCACTCTTATCTTTATAGAAAGAACGTTTTTGTTCTTCAAAAGAGATCATCGCAACCTTTAATTGGTCTTTATCTAATTTAATACCTTCCTGTTTAGACTCTATAGTCTCTTCCATTTTTGATAAGTTATTAAGTCCTGAGATTAATTGTGACTCTAGATTATCAAGATTTTTTCGTTTTTTAAGAAGCACTTTTTCTTTTGTTTTTTGATCCTTATAAATACGTTTCTTGTCAGCATTCAACGCTTTCTTTTTTTGACTAATTTTATTATTTAAACGAACTAAAGAAGCTCGTTCTGAAGACAAAGATGAAGATAAAGACTCAACTTCTTTTTTTTCTTTTTCAACAAACGATCGCAATTCTATTATATCCTGTTTATTCTTAAGAATAACTCTCTCACGTTTATCTAGAGCTTTTTTCTTTTTCTCAAGAGTATCAGACTGGACATCTATCTCAGATTCTAAAAGAGATACGGCATACTCTCTTTCGTCCAACACTTTTTTATCTTGTTCTAATTGTTTATTTTTTTTCTCAACAATGGCAGTTTCACCTTGAAGAAGCAGTTCTTCTTCTGATAATTCACGAGATTTATCGGACAGTTCAGTTTCTAAGTTACGAAGTAGTTCTTCTCGTTTTAAGAGTGCTTGTTGTTTATCGTTAAATGAAAACATTTGATCTTTTAATTGTTGAATAGCATGACGCTTTTGTTGATCTAGAGCAATTAATTTAGATTTGATTTTATCTATTTCTTTTTCTTTTTTTCTAATCTGTTTAAGACTTAAATCATGATACTCTTTTTTAGCAAGTTCTTGATTGAGACGATTAATTTTAGATAAGAGCGAGTTATTTTTAAAATCCAACTGATCCACTTTATCTTGTAAGCGATCAATTTCCTGTCGGGAGTTTGACAAAGAAATTTTTGACGATTTTTTTGAATCAAACTGTTGAGAAAACGATGAAGATGACGATTTTTTTCCAGAAATAGAAAAGGAAAGCTCAAATACTTTTCCTTTTACAGGAGATACTTTAAGAGAGTGGGATTTATTTAGCAGTTCTTCTGAAGCCAAAAGATTAACACGATAAAGTTGACTTGTTATCTTTTCCATTTTAATCGAACTATTGGGGAATACTACAGAGGCATTATCGATATCAAAGTCAGCAACAACGGATACTCTAACAGGTTCATTAACAACAGCAGGATTGGGGTCGATATTTATGACAAGATCTGAAGCAAACACAGAGAAATGAGCTAAAAGAAACAGTAAAGAAACAAAAACAGTAAACCGATTTTTCATATATTAATCCACCTTTTCCCACCGCCCTTTCCAATAATATGAAAAAAATAAAACAAAAGTTGCACTTTTTTTTTAAGCGTATATTTCTTACTATATACACTATGACATTTAAACTAGAATCCTCATTAAATCCTGCAGGAGACCAACCTTTCGCTATCGAAAAATTATCTCAAGGTCTTATTGCAAATAAAAAAAACCAATTACTAATGGGCGTTACAGGGTCAGGAAAAACATTTACGATGGCCCATATTATAGCCAATCTCAATCGTCCTGCACTCATAATCGCACATAACAAGACCTTAGCCGCTCAACTCTGTAATGAATTTAAGGAAATTTTCCCTAAAAATTCTGTAGAATATTTTATTTCATATTACGATTATTATCAACCTGAGGCGTATATACCGAGCAGAGATGCGTATATTGAGAAAGAGGCGCAGATTAATGAAGAGATAGAGAGGTTAAGGCATAAGGCGACCAGATCATTGTTACTTAGAGAGGATGTCATTATTGTGGCATCGGTATCATGTATATATGGGTTGGGGGTGCCGGAAGAATATGCTAAGGCGGCTATTATGATTGAGAAGGGAAAGAGTTATAAGCGTCGACATTTATTGAGGCAATTGGAAGCGAATCAGTATACGAGAAATGATATAGAGTTAAAGCCGGGTTATTATAGGGTTAAGGGGGATACTATCGATATTTTTCCATCGTGGGAAGAGAATATATATCGTTGCGAATTTTTTGGAGATGAGTGTGATCGTTTAAGGATAATTCATCCGATAAAGATGACGACATTGGGGGAAGAAGATCAGTTTGTTATTTTCCCTGCGACGCATTATGTAGTGAATGAAGATAAGAGGTTTGCTATAGGGAAGATAAGGAATGAGTTAGAAGAGCAGGTCAGGTATTTTGAAAAAGAGGGAAAGGTAGTGGAGGCACAGAGAATTCGGCAGCGGACGAATTATGATTTAGAGATGATGGAAGAGGTGGGATATTGTAAGGGGATAGAGAATTATTCGAGGCATTTATCGAACCGAGAGAAAGAGTCTGCTCCGGGGGTATTATTGGATTTTTTTCCGGACGATTTTATTACGTTTATAGATGAGTCTCATGTTACGGTACCGCAGATATCAGGGATGTATAAGGGAGATCAGAGTAGGAAGCAATCGTTGGTTGATTATGGGTTCAGGTTACCGTCGGCGAAAGATAATAGGCCTTTAAATTTTGGAGAATTCGAGAATAAGGTGGACCGATGTATTTATGTATCTGCGACTCCGGGAGAGTATGAGTGTGAGGTAACGTTAAAGAAGAGTGCTCCATCGACGGTGAATTCGAAGTGGGACAGGTATGAGTGTGCAGAGCAGATTATTAGGCCAACGGGGTTATTGGATCCGATAGTGGAAGTAAGAGAAACGGAAGGACAGATTGATGATATATTGCATGAGATTAAGCGGCGAATCAAGAAAAAGGAGCGGATATTAATCACGACATTAACGAAGCTGATGGCAGAAGATTTATGTGATTTTATTCAAGCGCAAGACATAGCGGTACGGTATATGCATTCTGAGGTGAAGACATTAGAGCGGATAGATATTTTGCATCATTTAAGGACGGGAAAGATTGATGTTTTGGTTGGGGTTAATTTATTGAGGGAGGGGTTAGATTTACCGGAGGTGTCTTTGGTGGTGATATTAGATGCAGACAAGGAAGGATTTTTACGAAATGAGAGGTCATTGATACAGACAATAGGACGAGCAGCCCGGCATAAAGAAGGGACGGTTATATTGTATGCGGACAGGATATCGAAAGCGATGGATGTCGCGATTCAGGAGACGAAGAGACGTCGATTGATACAAGAGGCATATAATAAGAAGAATGGGATAGAGCCAAGAAGTATTATTAAGAAGATATCGGATATACGGGATGAAACACGAAAAGAGATAAAAAAGATAGATGAGAAGTTAGAAGGGATGAATGCAAAAAGCGAGTTAACGCTTATTAAAGAGTTAGAAAGACAAATGCAGGAAGCGGCAGAAAACCTAGAGTTCGAAGTTGCGGCAGTATTAAGGGACAAAATAAAGGAAATGAAGTCCCAAAATACCCGCAAATAGATATAAACTTAAAAAATGAAAATTTTCAAATTATTTATTAACCTCTATTCACCTGTTTGTGCAATTGTTCAGCAAAAGACTGTGTGCTATGAAAATGTGATAAGCCATGAAGTAAATCAGCAAAGCTTCCCATCTCATTATTACCAACCGTAACATTATACATTTGAGCTCTTCCTGCATCCATTTGCTCAATATTTATTTCGAACATATTTTGTCTGGCTAAATCAATTTTGGACTTCTGTTCTTCAATTTGTTTTTTCAATTTTTCTATCAGTTCTACTTTTTGTACATCTGAAGATTTGCAAGCTTTTCCAAATGCAATTAAGAAGCTAGAAAAAGCATCTTTACTTTGCTCTTTTTGAAGTTCAGCCATAATCTCTTGAATTTTTAAGTTTCGAACAGCGAAACTTTCAAAAGGAAATGATTTCTCAACTACATTTTTAACAATTCTTTTCAGATCTTCATCGCCTTTTTCAGTCTTGCTTCCTAGCGTTGAGTGGGCTGTTGGCATTAATTTTACTACCATTTTTTAGTCTCCTATTTTTAGTACAATGAAATAGTACTTATTTGTAAACTTATATCAATCCCCCAGCTGACACATATAAGTTATCGAAAAAATAAACTTAAAAATACATTGATTTTTCATAATATATCATAATCAAGCAAAAGCACAAAGAAAAAAATATAAATAAACAATATAAAAAAGGTGAGCAAAGCGAGCCAAAAAAAAAGGTGAGCAAAGCGAGCCAAAAAAAGGTGAGCAAAGCGAACCAAAAATAGGTGAGCAAAGCGAGCCAAAAAAAAAGGTGAGCCGGAGATTTCAAAGCGTGTATAAATGCGCAAGAGTGCGTGAAATGGCGTAAGGCGCTATATCGGAAGATATGCGACTGGTGCCAGTTTACGTGCTATTGCGTATTTAGACATGCTTTGAAATGGTGCGCCCGGAGGGATTCGAACCCCCGACCTGCGGATTCGAAGTCCGACGCTCTATCCAGCTGAGCTACAGGCGCAGTAAAGTGGTTGGGTATAAGGATACGTGATTTTAAAAGACACATCAACAGGGAGATCAATTGGGAGATATAAAACCTGCGGAGACGAGGAGTTTGACGGCTTTATCGAAGGAGATGGAAAGGGGTTTGATGTCATTTTTGGAAGCAAAGACCATATAGCCTGAGGTTGGATTAGGAGTGGTAGGCACAAAGACAGAGAGGGCGTCATTGGGAAGGATATCATCTAGGTTATCGCCAAGGAGTTGAGTTGAAGAGCTAGTAAGAAATCCGAGGGCCCACAAGCCTTTTCTTGGGTATTCGAGAAGAACGGGTTTGAGAGCATTTTTTTTACGCAAAGAGAAGGAGACGATAATTTGTTTAATAGATTCATAGATTTTATTAATGAGAGGTAATTTAGAGATAAAGCTTTCGAAGAGGTCAATGAGGAATTCGCCGATAAAGTGTCTGGAAAAGAATCCGATAGTGGTGATAGTAAACAGTGAGATAAGAAGGGCTAGAATACTGGAGAAGCGTTCACCGAAGACATTGATGATGGGAGCTGTAATGAAATCAAGTAAGACAAAAAGGATAAAGAGAGTGGCTGTAATAGGGAGAATGATAAGAAGACCATAAATGAAGTAAGATCTAAGAAATTTCCAACTTTTTCGTAAGGGGTTCATGGGAAAGATTATCACATAGAATTATAGCAAATCCAAGTTGACTTAAAGACATTCCATTGATAGGATATGAGATTAAAAATTTAAATAAAAATTGATGAGGGTAAACAGATGTCAGAAACTCAAAAACAATTCACACGATCATACGGATTAAATGAAGTTGCGTTAGTCCCATCACCCATTACCGTGGACCCAGAGTTGGTCGATATATCGACGACGATAGCTGGAGTTACATTGGACATTCCGATCTTTGCATCTGCGATGGATTCGGTTGTATCACCAGAAACCGCTAAAGAGATAGGAAAGTTAGGAGCTGCAGGGGTATTAAACTTAGAGGGGATACAGACAAGATATGAGAATCCTGAAGAAATTTTAAAGAAGATTTCGAGTATAAGTAAGAAAGAGTATGTAGAGTTAATGCAACAGATTTACCAAGAGAACGAGGTAAAAGAAGAATTAGTAATAAAGAGAATTAAAGAGATTAAAGAGAGTAATGTTCCGGTTATAGTATCTTCAACTCCAATTAATGCGACAAAAATAGGACCAATAGCAGAGAAAGCTGGCGCAGACATATTTGTAGTACAGTCTACAGTTGTGTCGAATAAGTACCAGACAAAAGAAGGAAAATATACCTTAGATTTAAAGGCATTTGTGGAGTCTATGAATATACCTGTTATGGTGGGAAATACGACAACATATGAGGTTACGTTAGATTTATTAGAGACAGGTATTGCGGGAGTATTTGTGGGAATTGGACCTGGAGCGGCATGTACGACTAGAGGGGTATTAGGGATTGGGGTACCGATGGCTAGTGCGATTGCGGTATGTGCTGCAGCGAGAGATGATTATTTGAAGAGTTCAGGAAGATATGTTCCGATAGTGGCCGATGGAGGAATCGTAAATTCTGGGGATATTTGTAAGGCGATAGCCTGTGGAGCAGACGCGGTGATGATTGGATCTCCGTTTGCTAAAAGTGAAGAAGCTCCGGGAAATGGTTTTCATTGGGGAATGGCAACACCAAACAGTGTATTACCTAGAGGAGCACGAATAGAGGTTGGGTGTGTTGGGACTTTAGAACAAATTTTGGTAGGCCCTTCTAGGACCGATGATGGTTCGCAGAATTTAAAGGGAGCGATTGAGACCTGTTTTGCGACATTGGGAGTAAAAACTGTTAAAGAGATGCATGATATAGAGGTTACTATAGCGCCATCATTATTAACTGAAGGAAAGATTTATCAGAAGGCGCAAGAATTGGGAATGTATAAACAGTAATGATTGCGATACTTGATTTTGGTTCACAATATACTAAGTTAATTGCGAGAAAGATCCGTGAGTTCAATATATATTGTGAAGTATTACCTCACAGTTCTACTGCAGAAGATTTAAGGAAGTTTAAGGCTGAGGGAGTTATATTATCTGGTGGGCCTCGGTCTACGTTTGAGAAAAACGCCCCTACGTGTGATGAGAAGATTTTTGATTTGGGCGTTCCTGTATTAGGTATTTGTTATGGGATGCAGTTAATGACAAAGCTATGTGGTGGTGAAGTTAAGCAAGGAAAATCACAAGAGTATGGCCCTGCGAATTTATATATAGACAGCAATTTTGATTTATTTAAGGGTTTATGGTTAGAGATGTCGATATGGATGAGTCATGGTGATTCGGTGGTAAGAATGCCTGAAGGGTTTCAGCGAATAGGACATACGGACAGTTGTGACATTGCTGCTATGAGTGATACGAAGCGAAATTTATATGGGGTTCAGTTTCATCCAGAGGTTTCACATACACCTAAAGGAAAGGAGATGTTACATAATTTCATATTTTCGGCATGCAAATGCAAAGAGAATTGGACATCGGAGTCATTTATTAAGTCATCTATCTTAGATATTAATAATAGGGTTAAGAATGAAAGAGTGCTATGTGCATTATCTGGAGGCGTAGATTCTACAACAGTAGCGGCTTTGTTGAAAAAAGCTATAGGGAATCGATTAACGTGTATGTTTATAGATCAGGGATATATGAGAAAAGATGAAGGTAAGCGAATCAAGAAGGTATTTGAAGAAGATTATAATATAAATTTAATATATATAGATGCTTCAGAGCGATTTATTAATAAGTTGAAGGGAATCTCTGATCCGGAAGAGAAACGAAAGAAGATTGGCGAAGAGTTTATACGTGTATTTGAAGAAGAGAGTAAAAAGCTATCTGGAGAATTTAAATTTTTAGCTCAAGGGACTTTATATCCGGACGTGATTGAATCTGCGGTTGGCGATGTATCAGAAACGGCGGTTACCATAAAGAGTCATCATAATGTAGGGGGGTTACCGGAAGACATTGATTTTGAGATCATTGAACCATTACGAATGTTATTTAAGGATGAAGTAAGAAAAGTGGGTATAGAGTTAGGGTTACCGGAAGAGTTAGTACATAGGCATCCTTTTCCTGGTCCAGGATTAGCCATACGAATTTTAGGTGAGACAGATAGGGAAAAGGTTCAGACTCTTCAAGATGCAGACTGGATCATTATGGATGAAATCAAGAAAGCTGGTTTATATAGAAAGTTATGGCAAGTGTTTGGAGTTTTATTACCCATAAAGACAGTTGGGGTTCAAGGAGATCAGCGAACGTATTCGAATGTTTTGGCTATACGAGCAGTCAATTCAGATGATGCTATGACGGCGAATTGGGCACATCTTCCTTATGAGATTTTAGACAAAATTTCAGCACGAGTGATTAATGAAGTTTCGAATATAAATCGAGTGGTATACGACATTTCATCAAAACCCCCTTCAACAATTGAATGGGAATAATAAAAGAAAAGTTGTAAAAGAAAAAAAAAGATCTATAATAAATTTATGACAAAAGTATTAACGAAAGAAGAAAATATTTGGTCATGTACGAGTCAGCCCTACGATTTTTTTTCAGTTTTTTTAGAGCGACATGTATTAAACATTGAACATCTTGATTTAAGTTTTATCCCTAACGAATATTTAGATTTAATTACACAGACACACTTAACCCCTGATGGAGATGGGTATTTAAATTTATTAACGATGTTATTTACAGAGTATTATCAAGAAAAAAGGACAGGATTTCATAAAATAAGTTTACCTGACACAAAGTATATTGAAATGTCAAAACAGTTTCAACTATATTGTGAATGTGAAAAAATTAGACGTAAAGGCGACATTTCATATTTAAGCCAAGACCATTTATTTGACCCGAATTTTAAAACCGTAATACATGTTAACCCCATAAAAAACATTGAATCATTAAAACCAGTTCTCAAATCATTAAATATTACATTAAAAGAATTTAAAGAAAGTTAAACTTTAAAAATAGAATTTTCGTTTAGTAGATGATTGTGATGAAGAGGATACAAGCTTATCGTCCATAGGCAAACTAAAATTACTTTTACGCTTTTGGACAACAATTTCTGGACGTTGGATATAGGAATCAAAATCAGATATTTCGTCTAAGAAGCGAGAGATACTGGAAAATTGCATACCTGAAAAACGGTAAAAGTTTTGAGAAGACATGTCTAGATTTGGTTTCATAATAAAGAGTTGAGATTTTGCACGTGTTAGGGCGACGTACATAAGACGACGTTCTTCTTCAAGTTGACCCAGATCACCTAGAGATTGGAAAGAAGGGAGATATCCATCGATAGCAGATAACAAGAACACAGTCCCCCACTCTAGCCCTTTAGATGAATGAATGGTTGAAATGGTTATACGTTCATCATCTGATGAATCAGGAAGAGTTTCAGATTGAGTTTCTGAAGGAGGATCCAAACTCATTTCTACAACCATAGATTCTAAGCTTTTAAATTTTTCTAAAATAGTTGCAAATGAATCTATATCGCTTTGACGTTTATTGAAATCATCGTATTTAAGTTTAAAGTGAGGTTTATAGAGTGTCATGATTTTTTCAAACATGAGCGATGGAGTCGCCTGTTTAAGTGTTTCATTAGTGACTAAAGAAATTAATGCCGACAATTCTTTTCCAAACTTTTTGGATGAAAATTTTTCAGCCAGAGTGGATAAAGATGATGGAGATTGTTTAATACTGTCAGTAATTTTTTTTGCTGCTCCCGGGCCACACCCTTCTAGAAGAAGTAAAACGCGAGTCCAGCTAATAGTGTCTATGGGGTTATAAAGAATTCTAAAGTAAGAGATAACGTCTTTGACATGAGATGTTTCAACAAATTTAAAACCTCCCATTTTCACAAAAGGGATATTATGTCCTTTGAGTTCTAATTCCAGGTCATTGGAATGCCATCCTGAGCGTATTAAAACAGAAATTTCAGAAAGGGGGGTCCCTTCCTCTCTAAGCGAGAGAATTTTTTTACAGATAAACTGAGATTGGGAATTATCATCTTCAGATTCAACGAGAAAAGGTTTCTCTAGACCTGAATTTTCTGTAAACAGAGTTTTGGCAAAATGTTGTTTAGCGTGAGAGATGAGAGCGTTGGTAAGATCAAGAATCGGTTGAGTTGATCGATAATTTTGTTCTAGTTTGACAACAGTGGTGTTAGAAAAGAGTTCAGGAAATTTGATAATATTTTCAAAGTGAGCGCCTCGGAAAGAGTAAATACTTTGAGCGTCGTCCCCTACTACCATAATATTATCTTTATCGTTTGTAATAGATTGAATAATTTGAGCTTGGATAGAGTTAGTATCTTGATATTCGTCTACCATAACTGTGTGATAGTACTCTCTAAACTTTTGCTGAATATCTGGATTTTGTTGTAATAGTTCTAAAAATTTTGTTAATAGGTCATCATAATCCATAACCTGCATCTGTTTTTTTTGGGTATTATAATCTTTGGAGATAGATTCAATTTCAGAAGAAAAGTCTATAAATTGAGGGTAATCGGCAGAGATGACCCGTTGAATATCTTTAGACGTATTAATAGATTTAGAGATAATAGAAAGAAGAGTACCTTTTTTAGGGAAACGTTTTTCTGCAGAGGCAAAACCTTTTTCTTTACGGATCGATTGGATGAGATCTTCGCAATCCGAACGATCTAAGATCGTAAATTGAGAATCAAAGCCGATATAAGAGGCATATTTACGTAATGCAACATTGGCAAAAGCATGAAAAGTACCTCCAGAGACATTTTGGCAACGATGATCTAGAATAGTTGAAGCTCGTTTTAGCATTTCTTCTGAAGCTTTTCTAGTGAAGGTTAAGAGTAAAATTCGTTCAGGGGCTACGCCATCATCGATTAAGCGAGCAACTCTATAAACCAGTGTTTTCGTTTTCCCAGAACCCGCTCCTGCAATGACCAATAAAGGACCCTCTCCAAAAAAAACAGCCTCTTTTTGAGAAGGATTACATTCAGTATCAATTAAAGAATAGAGTTCAGAAGACATAAAGAATAGTATAACGTGTGCTTAATTTGAATACAATCATCCAAATAATGCCTAAAATTTAAGGCAATATATTAGAGTTATAACTATTTGGCACAAATTTCTTGAGATAATCTTCTTGAACGAGGAGTTGACTTAAGCCCACCAGCAGTGATCTGATGTATGCTTTCCAAAACGGTAGTAGCGCTATTATCGCTCGGTTCCTCTAGAGTATCGGGGGGGAATTCCAGAGTGCTCTCCGAACCAACTCCCAGAAAATCTGTCAATGACCTTCTCCTTTGCTGTACTTGTGCTCGAATTGCCTTCTTGGTTTGTGTCAGTAAAGGTGATTCTAGTGGCGCTTGTGATTGACTCTTATGTACAGGACGCCTAAGATGTTGACCTAAAGCAGCACTCGCTGTAGACGGACGACGAAGCTTCCCTAATGTTTGTGGAGATTTTGGAGGAGCCCAAGAAGAGGGATGATCTTGCCCTTCATTCCGTAAGCGGCTCTCAGCTCCTATTCCTGGTACAACGGGTGATCCCAGAACAGATGAAGGGTGAGTTCGCCTTCGTACAGGCCCTGCTGACTGAGCTCGTTTTTTGTCAGGGTGACGTGGTGGTCTATTCGATTTCACACGTTGCTTGCCTATAGGGAAAATTTCTTCACTCTTAGATTTATTAGCAAAAGATCCAGGCGGAGTAGGTCCTGCGGCTACTCGTGCACGTTGTTGAACAGGGGAACAGACAGAAAAATCTAAAACTTCTAGTTCGTTTTCTTGCTCGTCTTCTTGAACAGTTTCTAGTAAAGAACTATTATAAGATGAATCATTATGTCTCCCTCTAACTGGTGTTGATTCCTGTTTTATACCAAATCCAAATTTCGGAGGAGCTTGTTGACCTACTCCAAAGGCCTGAATACAAACATCATCAACATCACCACCACGTTGAATTGGAGATGGAGGACCGGAAGAACGAGTAGGAACAAAACTTGGCAACATAGGAGGAGGAGGAGGAGGAGGAGGAGGAGGAGGAGCATCGTGTGTAGCTTCCTGAAGGGCCTCTATTTGTTCTAATTCAGCATCTTGTCCTTTAAAATGCACCCTCCAAAATAGTACATTTTTTAACTTTGAAATTAAATTATCGGCTGGGTTAAGATCTCTTGAAAGTTCAGTTAACTTAGATAATCGTTCATCAAACTCGTCTTCTTTCTCAGATAGATATGTATCCAAAAGTGTTGTAATATCTTCTTCAAAATTAACACATCTACCCTCGTCATCTGCTTCTAGTGAAGAACGACAGAAATCTATAACACCTGCTTTAGTTAAATTTTGGTTGACGGTAGTCATCCTTTTAAACTTTGCTACAAACTGACTTATGCTATCTACCTTTTTATAATCTTTGCTTTCTTTATTAATCTTAGATTTTTCTTGATCTACATCTTGAGGGTATTTTGTTACCATTTGTATATATAACTCGGACTCGCTATCTAGACCCCTCAAAAAATCGAAAAACATTCTTTCCTCTGCATTAAAAGACCCTACTCTTTCACTAACAACTCCCTGATCCGCTTCGCTTTCCTGGTACATCGCTGTGTCTAATCCCGAAGGGGACGCTGCAAAGACTAACTCTGAATTCATAAGGGCACCCGATGAGTCCAAATTTAAAGCCAATGCCTCATTCTTTTCGTTCAAGCACTTCAATACTTTCTCTAGTTCTTCTGCATCATCCTGATGAAAGTCAGCAAAATCATAACATTCTATCGTATTACCATCTGTTTTCAGAACTGCTCCAAATTTTCCTACTAAATCTGACATTGCTTCTCTAGATACAGGTGTTTTAAAAGCATTTAATGTTTCAAGTTCCGCTGAAAAACCCTCCTTTAAAAGCTCCCATTGAAGGACATGATCATCTTCATCTTCAACTTCAACTGAACCTTCACCAGATACCTCATCAAAATTCAATCTTTTTCTTATTGGCCCCCTAAGTGGAGATGACACTTCGCCATCATCTCGTCTATTGTCTATCTGAAAACTTTCCTGAAGTTTTTGTCTTGCATCTTGTAAAGTTTTCTTTACAGAAGTAAGTTGTATTTGCAAATCTGCGTTTTCATCATATTGAGCATTAGCATCTGCTGTCAAAGACTTAAGGTGCTTTTTATATTCTGCTCTTTGTTTCTTTATTTTCCTTTCCTGTACCTGCGTCTGTCGAGCGTGCTCGTCCTTTTCAAATTGGTGTCTTTCTACTAAATCTTCCAATTTTTGTTTATGTTCAAAACTTTTATCACGTAAACTTTGATGGTTAGCATCTTGAAGTATTTTATTAACGTCTTTTGAAATAGATATCAACGCTTCAATTGTCCAAGGTGGTGGATTTTCAACTAAATAAAATTTAGAACCCGATTCTTTAACGTTTATACCCGCACCTTCGATACTATCTCTAGTTATACCAGAATTAGATATTTGACTGTTGATATTTTCAACGAACTCTAAACATAATAATCTATCACTTGCCTGTTTTAAAAGTTCAATACAGGTTTCAATATCACTAACAGTTAGTTTATATAAGTCATTATTAGTTAATGCATAATCGATACCAGCTTCATTAAATTCTAAAAAATCAAACCTAAGTAATTTATCTTTAATAGCTTCTTTTTCATCTATAATATATTGTTCCTCAGCATCTAAATCACTAAATTTCTGTTTAAAGTCTGTAAAACATTTATGACATTGCTTTTCTAGGTTCAATTTAGAATGAAATTCTAAGAGATCTCTATAATATTCTATATATAAATTCGATAACTTGATTTTATCTTCAGATTTTAATTTTGAAAATTCTTGTTCAAAGATTACATCATCAAACTGATATTGACCCTCTCTAAAGGTTACAAAGGCATAAGATTCTTCAAGTTTTAAGGGTTCAATACAATCAACCCCTGAATCTGTAAATTCAGTTAAAATTTTATTAGTAATACCTATTGAATGTTTAATAAGTTCTTCACATTCTTTTTTACTCAAGTTAAAAAAATCATTATGAGCGCCCTCTAGGCCTGTAATTTTTTCAGACAATTCGAATTCTATTTCTTCAAATTGCCGTTGTTTTACTTCTAGCCTTTCATTTCTTTGTTGTATCTCTTCTACATCGGAAGCATCTGGTTTACTCATCTTTTCAATATCAAGTTGTTGTGACAAGCTATCAATTTCTTTCTGTTTCCTAATTAATTCCTCCTGTTTCCTAATTAATTCCTCTGCTTGGGCTTTCACCTTTTCTTTTGATGGTGAGAGTTGCAATTCTCTTACCTCTCCTTGAATTTGCAACAATGCGGCCTTTGCGGAAATAAGCTCTGCAACTTCTCTCTCCCCTTGTCCACGAGCTTCTTCTAATTCTTGTCTTAATAGTAGATTCTCTCTTCTCAAAACTTGCTGTTCTTCAGTTAATCCCACTTTCTGTTCTGTAATTAATCTAATTTTTTCATTTATCTTTGAAGAAAAATCGCCATTGTCCTTATTCATCTGTTCTATTTCTTGTCTTAATTTTTCTTTTTGCTCTTTCAAACTTGCTAATTGACTCTTGGCAAGTGTCTGAAATTGTAAAACCTTTGCACTTAATTCTTTCGCTTTACCCTCTGCCTCTGTAGCTCTCCTGTCTGCCTCTGTAGCTCTCCCGTCTGCCTCTAAGAGCTCTTGTCCTAAGCTGTCAGCCTTTTGCGATGCCAAAGCAAATTGAGTTTCAAAAGAGACACATTTTTGTTCTAATTCTTGATATTTAGCTTCAGCTTCCAATAGTTTGGCATCAGACTCACTCAATTGACTTAATATTTGATTATATTGTGCATGTAATTGACTTAATTCACTTTTAGAAAGGGCATTTTGGGCTTCTGCAGCCCTCAATTCTGCGGAAATTTCAGCATTAGCCGACTCAAGCCCACCTTTATCTTTTGCAAGTGCCTCTATCTGACTCTCTAGGGCAGACACTTGTTTGGCAATTTCAGCATTAGCCGACTCAAGTACACCCTTATCTTGTCTCAGTGCCTCTATCTGACTCTGTAAGCCCTCCATTTCTTGAGTCAAAGTATCACATTCTGAAGATACTTCAGCAAAAGACACTGTGGCTTGAGAAGAAGAATCTTGCCTTACAACGCCCACTTGAATCCCTTGAGTACTCGATGCTACGCTTGTTTTAATACTTCTACTGAGATCTCTTAGGGAATTACCTTCATCCGCTTGAACAAAAGAACCGACAGGTTGATCAGGTTGTAGAATGGGAGTTCTATCTTCAAATTTATAATAGGTACTATTCATCCTCTTTTTAAAACCGGAACCAACAACGTCTTGCTTAATAGCGTTAAACCGGTCTAAAAGATTTGTTTCCTTTAAAGCAAACTTAAAAATAGCAGCACGAAAATGTTGACATACACTAGAATTACAATGTAGTTTTTCAGCTAATTTGGAAACCATATTATATAAAGTTTCTGCATATCTAATAATCTCATCATCTACTAACTTTTTATCCTTGGGAAATTTTTCTTTAACTTCAGCAATAGCCTGTCTAAATTCTGTATGATCTTTACTGTTAGGATCAACAACCGCCTTATAAAGATTAACAGATGTATTAGCTTTTTTAATTCTTAAAATATTCCTAGAAGAAAGAGGAGTTAATTTTCGACTACCTAACATACAAAAACCCTTTTATCATACCCACACCTTTTATAATTCGAATCAAAGAAATATCTGTCATTATAATCCCTTATCTACAAAAAATACATGATTTCGCAATTATTTAATAAAAAATAATGATTTAAGAGGATTGATAGTGAGATTACGCACTTACTCATCAATCAAACCTTCTACCACTGTATACAATTCAGTTTGAAATTGTCGCTGTGTCCTTTCCTCATCGATATCCACTAACTTTTTACCAATCTTTAACTCTCCAAAAAAACTTTCATTTAATTTCCCGTCATCTATAAGATTAACGCCCCCTACACTTACTTCTAGGTCTTTAACTCTATCAGGATCAACGATTATCTTCTCAAGCAGAATCAAAAGGTATAAACTGCTTTTTAAGATATTCATGTGATGATTACCATAGACTTCTGGTGTCTCAGATTGGTCTTTTTTCTTTTTAGTAAATTTACAAAGCTCATTCAAAACTTTTTCATATTGAGAATCCTCAAATAAAGATAAATATTTTTTAAAACGGACTCTAGCCTCTTGATTATTGAACTCAACCGCAGAACAATTGATACGAGATGAAAATTTCTTAAAAGCCCTAATAACCTTTGGATCTATCTGTACTGTTCTTTGTGTTCTAACGGTAAAATTCGCTTGAGCCTGTTTCCAGTTGAAGCTATCCATCTTATTTTGTTTTTTAGCAATTTTTTCAAAACCATTTCTATCAATAAATGTATTTAATCTATGTAACAACTCAATATGTTCAAATGAAACGCTACCTTCAGTTAAGCCCTTATTACTTTTTAGAGCTTCTAATAATGAGACAAGAGCCGCTCCTTCACTGTTATCAATCGGTGTATGTTGAGCTAAGAACTTTATATTGTCCAGAAAATTTTTGTTGTCCTTTAACATATTTAAAATTGCATAAATGCTTTTTTGACATCGTGCCCAAACAACGGGAATTCCCTCTTTAATTGTTTCATCAGAAGCTTGAACAAGTGCTTTATCAAATGATTGCAAAGCCAATTCAAGGCCTGTATACCTTTCAAAGAAAGATCCAAGAGATGAACTATTTCCTAGAACATTTACCAAGTAATTATATTCATTTCTAAGTCCGAATTTAGACGCTGTATCAGGATCTGTAAAAGATTTTTTAAACGTTTCAATCTCGGCAGAAGTTGATTCTAAGCCAGGATGTTCAGGACTCGAGAGATCCCTCTGAAGTTGCTTAAAACTAGTTTCATTCAGACCAAGCTTCGAACACTTAGATTTAACTCCATTTTGAATCTCAGTCTTTAAAAAGTCTAAAGACTCTTCAACTTTTTGCATATTAACAGAAGAAATTAATTCTATTTTTTTAACTACGTGTTTACCTTGATAACTTTTTATAAATTCACTCAGGATTGTCTTGTGATTACCAGAAGAAAAAGCGTTAATTAGTTTATCTATATCAACACTAAGTTCCTTACAAGTTGCAATAAACCTATTGAACATACGCATCTTTATATAGTTTCCACCAAAGATGTCACATACTTCCTTTTGCAAATCAGCTTTAAACTTGTTATCAAAATTATCTTGAATCCAGATCATATGCTTTGTACGCATGTCAATACTAAGGTTAATGTCATCATCAGAAATTACTTCAGCAGTCGTTTTAAACGTCAGCAACTTATCTAATTTTTCTAAAAAGTCTTTCACGCCTACAAACTGTTCAGAAGTTATCTCCTTCCTATTTTCAGCTTTCCACCTATCTTTTAATACTCCTGGAATATAACCATCATGCTTTACCATTAATTCATCAACACGTTGTTGAGAGTTTTTTATTTCCTTTAACGTTTTTATTGATTCCTCTAGTTGTTTTTTTGCATCTACTAAAATTTCAAGATCGGACTTCATAGCACCTTTAAGTTTAAGACGTCCCTTTGATTTTTCAAAAATATCTTTAAACGGTAAAAGTTTATCCAGTTCAGCTTTATAACCAATACAAGAAGAAAGACCATTAAAGACTTCTACATCCACTTTAAAGTTCTTTAGATTAATCTCTTCATCCAAAGACAACAATTGAAGGTCAACATATTTAATTTCTCCACATTTAAAACCGTTTTCTTTTGAAAAAGATTCTAATGCTTCTATAAATTTCGTTTTAACCTGTACCACAGGTTTAGCAGTTTGAACTTTAAATAAGTTGTGTTCATTTGCAAAGGCTTTTACTGCCTCTCTTCTTCTTTTTGCTTTCTTAAATATGGCTGCAGCCATGACTACATGCATCGTACCGTTTTGTTCACTCTTCGATCCTTCATTACTAGACGCCCTCCTTTGACGTGCTTTCCTCACAGACTGTCTTAGTTCAGTAGCACCTACATGCGCATCCGCACGCTGTGGTTTAGGAAAGATATCTCCTATAAAATAAGTTGTATTTCCAGTTAGTTTATGAAAATCATGCAAATTTAATGGTTTATCTGCGTGAAATTCAAATTTTTCTAAAGTTAACTTATCTTTTTCAAGTTGTAAGTCAAAGTCTACAAGCAATTGAACATCATCAAGAATCTCTTTTACCACTTTTTTCTTAATCTTTGTTATGCTCTTTAAATCAGGAAAAGTAAAACCACTTTCAGGGGCATAGTTAAAACCATAACAATCCTTTTCTCTTAATTTCCTACTAAAGGTGTCAACCATGCCATAATTCTGTATCAAATCATGATGATCCCTAAGCTTAAATAAAATTTCTCCAACCAAACTAGGTGCTTCCAAGTGCTTTATTGCATCTATAATATCTGCGAACTCACCTTCAGAAGGAGGTTTTAATTCTCCACCCTCAACGTCCAACAAACTACTTCCTTTACAAATATCAGCAACTTCTTCTTCTGTCATTCTTAAACTATTAAAATATGTTATACGTTCTCCCAATTCACTCAAAGCTAATTCCTTTTGTTTTTCCAGAGTAGCCTCTAAAACACAGGGAGTATCTATTTCATCAGAGGCTATTTCTTTACCAAGTAACTCGTTAAGAACCTCTATTAAATTCTCCTTTTCTATAACTTGTCCTAAGTCCTCGCCTAATTTAAAATCGGTAATTCCTTGGATTTCAGCAATCAGCGCATCTGTTTTCTCTCTTTTTTCTCTTTTTTTTCTTTCTACTTGCTTTGCTTCTGCTATTTCTCGAAGTTGTTCAATTTCCACAGCAACTGCTGCTGTGGCAGTCTCTACGTCCTCTGCGCTTCCGTTTACATCCACAACAAGGTCTTTAACACTTTGTTTAAAAACCTGTTGATGGGCTTCCTGTAATGCCTTTATTGCTTCGTTTTTATCTTCAACATCAACATCAAGTTCTCTAAATTTGACTAGTTCTTCTTCTAATTTTCTTATCTCTGCTCTTACTTTTGCTTTGGCTTCTGTAGACCTTAACTCTTCTTGTCTTTTTGCTTCTGCAGCCTCTGCTAGCTCTGTTTTTTGGCTATCATTTAGCTCTTCAGTGGTGGAAATACCTGCTGTATTTAATTTATCCATAACATTTTCTTTATCTATAATTCCATCGCCTAATTTACCAGTTTCTAGACCTCCGATTTCTTGAAGAATTCTTCCTACTTCTTCTGATTTTCTCTTTTCTTCTTTTCCTTTTGCTTTGGCTTCTGCAGACCTTAACTCTTCTTGTCTTTTTGCTTCTGCAGCCTCTGCTAGCACTGTTTTTTGGTCATCATTTAGCTCTTCATTGGTGAAAATATCTGCTGTATTTAATATACCCATAACATTTTCTTTATTTATAATTTCATCGCCTAATTCACCAGTTTCTAGACCTCCGATTGCTTTAAGAATTCTTTGTACTTCTTGTATTTTTTTATTTTCTTCTTCTGATTTAAAAGAGCCAATTATTTCATTTAATGCACTTGCTAGTCTTTCTTTAATCTCATCATTACCTTGAATAAAACGTAAGCCGTCAGAAATTTCAATGCCTAATTTACTTAAATTTTCAATAACATTACTCTGATTTATAGCATCTAAAGTCGATACATCATCTTTTGAAAGATCATGAATTTTTTTACAAATTGTGTTAACTATTCCTTCTCTTAGACTAACTGCCGCATTAATATCAGCGTCAGCATCAAACATTATTTCTGATTCTTCATTTAACTCTAACGCTGAAACCTCGTTGTCTTTAAAATATTTTTGTTCTTCTGTTCCTCCAATAGGTATATGTTTAATATCCAACAATTGATTTTTTACAGTACCTGAGGGGAGATATGAATTTAAAGCCTCTAACTCAACTTTAATTCCTATTACAAATTGTTTTCGCAATTCTACGACACAAAGTAATAATTCACTTCCCAAGTCATCAGCATCAGTCGCCTCAAGGTCAGCTAATTCGCTCACTTCACTGCCACTAGAGAAAAGCTTGTTACGTGAAATATAATAACATGAATCATCAGTTAAAAACGTATCATCATTTACTCCTAAATGATCTCTATAGATATTCGCCCTTCTCAATAACTCATTTATTTCATTCGCCTGCTGCTGCCCACATGGACTCACCTCTGGGGCGACTTCCTTAACCCAACAAGTTACTTTTTCCATTAGTGCTGTTAATGTGTCTGAAAATCCTTCTTCATCCCAGTTTTGGTCATATAATGTAGCTGCCTCGCAATAAAATTTTATGGATCTATCTAATTGATCGGCTGAAAGAGTTTCTCCAAATATTTTCTTACTAAGAAGACCCTCTAAACTCTCAAATTTTTCTTGAATAACTTCATAATGTTTACTACTTTTTTTTGAAAACGCATGTAAGCCCAGCACTTTTTCTATATCACTCTGACCTTGACCTTCATCTCTTACATCATTCCAGTGTTTGAATCCGGCTTTAGCAAAACTGTATTCCAACAAGCTTCGTCGAAAATCTTGATGAAACTTACATCCTTTACCCCTATAATCAGAATATTGGCTACTCAGCTTTCGCTCTGCATTTACAACCAAAGTATAAACTTGATGTATCTCAGAACAAAAGTTTGTATCGTCTTTTAATGTTTTGAGATCAGTTGTGCCATATTTACCCGTAACGTCTGCAATAGTATCATTAATTATTTGCATTTGTGCATATAGAAAAGAGTTATCTTCAAATGTAGACGTTTGAAAGTTTATTTCACCAGACTTTACAACTTTTGTCATAAATTGCGCATCTGATTCTTTAGTAACAACTTGAGCTCTTAAACTTTTATTCAAAGTATCATAACAATCAGAAAAGTCTCCACTTGTACTAGAAAAAGAGGTATAAGATGTATGCCTAGTCACTGGAGCTTCAATTTTACATTTACCGACTAAATCACTATTGCGTAAAACAAATTTATACTTACCTTCTATACCAGATCCATAGTGTTCTTTCTGAACAGTCCAAGCTTTTTGGAGAAAGAGTATTTGCTTTTCATCTTCTTGTTGATGACCACCGTCTGAGCTAGCATCACCTTGAGAACCTTGTTTTTTATTTTCCAAATAATCATCTTTAAAAAGTGTATCTGAATCCTCATGAAAAACATTTTCACTTGGCGTAGCGGTATGTGGAGCATTAGAAACCGAACTTTTTGAGTTAAAAGGTGATGTACCAGCTCTGTTATGGGGTCGAAGATTTTGACCGCGATTAATTGTACTAAACATTGTTCTAATTCATCTCCCTTTGGAATCTAAAAAGTGTAAACTTTACAACTCTTTTTATAAAATTTACTACAATTCATTCTTAATCTTTAAACTTATCGAACAAAAAAAGCAGTCTATTGCATCTAAATTTCTCGATATATAAAGATAAAAAATTCTAACACAGTATAACCTAATCAAAAAAAAAAATTAAACTAATCTAATCAAACTTTAAAAACACTATGAAACAAGGTAGTATAAATAGATATATCAGAATTCACATAAATCAAGGAGAAAAATTATGTTAAAAAAATGTCTTTGTCTTTTACTTATTTTAGGAAGTAGTTTAAGTGCTCTTGAATTTAAAACGATCGTCCCATTTTCTGGAGCATCCACCCCTGCCGCATCCTTTTATTATCCTCTTCCAAAAAACCTTGAACTTGTCATGGGATTCAGTTCTGTTGTCCCTGCCAGTAAAACAGAAGAACTCGACGTAGATATGCATCTAGGAATAGCATCTGATTATCCTCTTCTTGGGCGCGTGGCTACCTATCTTACATTCGATAACCACAGTGGCCATGTCATAGAAGGTGGATATCAAGGAAGTGAGTTCTATACCAAATCTCTCATCATGGAAAAAGTATGGCTATATCCTCTAAACAATCGAGTGAATATTGGAGTATCTGCTATATTGGCCGAAATTATGCTTGACGGTGGAAAAAGAGCTCATATTTTACCTTCCATTACTCCCGTTCTTTCTGTAGATATCAACATATTCTAATAAAACTAACTGTATCGTGTTGCCTATACACGCAGCACGATACAAAAACATCATTTATAATTTGACGTAAAATAATGGCTTTGTTAGTGTGATAAATATGAACCCCTTAACAAAAAATTTATTACAACAACTCATTAAAAAAGGGACTGCAAAAAACTACCTCGCTCTCTTCAAACACTTTCATGAAGCCGATATCGCAGAACAATTAGGCGTTCTTTCTTCTGAAGAAAGACAACTGTTTTTTAAAAAAGTAAATCCAGAAATGTCTGTTGATATTTTAGAAGAGTTAGATCTCGATCAACAACTGGATATTATCTCCCAATTTAAAACAGATATCGCAGCAAAATTTATCGAAGAAATGGAACCTGATGACGCAGCAGACCTTCTGGAAGAACTGTCTGAAACTAACGAAACTCAAGCGGAAAACATTATAAATGCCCTCCCTGAAAAAGAAAAATCGGATATTAAAACCCTACTCTCGTACGAGGAAGACTCTGCCGGAGCGCTCATGACATCTCACTATGTATCCATTCCAGAAAATCTTCTCATCTCTGAAGCTCTAAAAGACATCAAACAACAAGATATCCCCGAATCCGAAACATCTTTTTATATCTTCATTGTTTCCAAACAAAAAAAATTAATCGGCTATACCACCTTACGTGAAATTATTCTCTCCCCTAAATCAAACAAAGTAAGCTCAATCCGGCACGAACATAACATTTATGTCGACCATCATACAGACCAAGAAGACGTCGCACTTCTCTTCCAAAAATATAACATGTCTGTCATTCCTGTCGTTGATGAAAAAAAACATATTCTGGGCGTCATTACCGTTGATGATGTTGTCGATGTCGTAGTTGAAGAAGCCTCTGAAGATATTTACAAATTGTCCGGAACCTCTACTAACGACGAAAAAACCCTAACTTCTGGATCCCTATTTAAACCTATTATCTACAGAATTCCCTGGCTACTCATTACCATTCTAGGAGGGCTCATCGCCTCTTACATTATTAATAATTATTCCACCAAGTTTACCGAAAATCTATTTCCCCTTGCACTTTCTCTCAGTTTTATCCCTCTCTTAATGGGTTTAGGAGGAAATGTAGGAAACCAGTCCTCTGCCATTGTCGTTAGAGGAATCGCAACAGGTAGCATTAAACCCCAACGAGCCCTACTCATGATCGGGCGAGAAATCATCATCGGGCTAGGAATCGGTCTCTTTATTTCTCTTTTTCTATTTATCATCAACATAAAAATCTATCACTACTCTATTGTGTTTAGTAGCATTGTATCTGGATCACTATTTATTAATATTAGCGTAGCCACTCTTATTGGAACCTCACTCCCCCTACTCTTCTCCAAATTAAATATAGACCCTGCAATAGCCTCTGCCCCTTTCATTTCTACAACCCTAGACGTTATTGGTCAATTAATTTACTTTGCCATTACCTTAACCATTATCCATTCCTTTGTTGCATGAAACAAAAACAGTGCCAAGCTATTATCTTACACAACAAACTATTCTTTGAAAGCGATAAACGGCTAGAATGCTTTTCCCCAACACTTGGAAAATTCACCTGCCTTGCTAAATCAGCTGCAAAAAAAGCCTCTAAAACAGGCAAAAGTTATCATCCCCTATCTCTTGTTAACCTTCACTTGTTTCAAGGACGCTCATTTCTTATCGTCACACAATGCGACATTATCACTCATTTCAACACCATTCATAGTTCCTTTAACCATCTCCATTATGCCCTTTTTTTCATCTCCATTATCCAAAAAAGTGTAGATTATAATCAACCCAACTCTAGCCTTTTCACTCTTTTCTTAAATACACTTAAAGATCTAAACTCTTTACTCCCTGTGTCTCACGTTGCCTTAACCTTTTATGAACACTACTTAAAAATTGAAGGAATTCATCCCGAAGCCCCTCCCCAAAACGAAAATCATTATCTAAAACTTATCAGAGATTACGTTGGATACCCTCTACCAAAACCCTTACAACTTGACGAGTCCATGCCCTATCCTGTTAAATAACTTCATGTTATCCTCTCCCGTCATTTTATTCATCGCTACTCTCTCCATTTGTTGCATCGCTCTGTTAATTCTCTTCCAAGTAAAGAAACTCTCTATCGAAAAAAATCAATCGCATCAAGTATCATCCTTCGTCATTGACGGTATTAAAGCCTACGGACTTCGGTCTTTTTCATCTATCATGCAAATTATTTTATATACCTCACTTGTTCTCTTAATCTTCTCTAATATCCTAGACAAAACCTTTGACTGGATACAAATTGGAGCCTTTTTCTTAGGAGGCCTGTCTATGTCTTTGTCCTTATTCGTTATAGCGGGCCTTGTTCCACACTTTATTCCTAAAGTCATTGAAAAATCAAAAGGCTACTTTAACGATAGTCTTACTATTCAATTTAATATCACAACCATACTAGGTTTCTTAGTCATTAGCACTGTACTTCTTATCGGGCTAATCCTGTACCATTTCTACTCATATACTCCCCTAATCGGCTATTCTTTAGGGATTATTTTTTCTAGTTTTTTTATGAGAATAGGCGGCGGCCTCTTTAAAGCAAGTATCGATATAGGAAAAAACACCTCTCATGCCCTTGAAACATCTCTTCCAACAGATGAACGAAATCCCAGTACTCTGCTGGACATATCAGGAGATTATATTGGAAAAATATGCGGATTTTGCTCGGATATTTTGGGATCTTTCTTTATAAGCTTTCTTTCTATCCTCATTTTTAGCCATGCATTTGAACTCCATCATTTTTTAAGTGACTCTCTTATAACATCTCTTAAAGACCTACCCTTTACCATTATTTCCATTAGTATCGTAGGAAGTATTATTGGATTTTTATTTGCAAAATATAGAATTTCTACTCAATCTAGTCAAAACGTATTACTTGAATCCCTCTATACAGCCCTCATTATCTGCGGAATAGGAACCTATATCATTACTAAACCTATTCCCAGCGAACTTCCCCCATCTATTTGGACAGGATTTTATACCTTTAAACCCTTCATCTCATATCTAACAGGCCTCATCGGTGCTGCAATTATTTGCTATACCTCTGAAATCTTAACCTCCTACACCCACCCTTTCTCAAAAAACATCGCTCAACACAGCCAATTCACTGCCCCTATTACCCAAATTATGAGTTTGGGTTTAGGCCTTCAAAGTAATTTCATCTATCTCATCTATATTCTTGGAATTTGTGGCTTTTCATATTTATTTGCAGGTTTATTTGGTATTGCATTAGCCAGTTTAGGCATGCTATCTGTTTCCTCCACTATTATAGCCATTCACAGCTTTTCACCCCTTGCTACATCTGCACACAGTATCGCTGAATACTCTACAACTAGTAAAACTATTCTCAACCACACACACAAACTAAAATCTCTTGGAGAATCAACCATTGCTATTGGAAATGGATTTTCAACATTAACAGCATTAATATCATCTTTTTCTTTATTTTTAGCCTTTGTATGTTTAACAAATTATTCATTTTCTGATCTTTTTTCAATTAATATGCTCTGGATAGCAGGCTTATTTTCAGGTGTCATTCTACCCCTCATTACATCTGGTTTTCTTATAAAAGAATGTACGAACACCATTCTATTTATTGTCAAAGAAACAAAACGCCAGTTTCAAGAAATACCCTATTTAAAAGAAGGAAAAGCCAAACCAGACATGATCAATATTTCTGATAAAACGGCTCGATTTTGCATGGATGGGCTGATTATTCCCGGCATTTTAGTAGCACTCATTCCTATCTCTATTGGGTACTTAATAAACTTACCTATGCTCATTGCATTTTCCCTAGGCACACTACTCATTGGATCCACACTTGCCTTTTATTGGGCCATCACAGGAGATGTTATCAGCAACGCCAAACATTACATTCAAAGAGGTCATTGCGGAGGAATAAACTCAAAAAACTATACAGCTATTCAACAAAGTGACAATTTTGCAAACATTTACAAAGATATTCTCTCCCCCACATTAGGCATTATCATGAAATCTACGATGGTCATCACCATAACAATGTTAGTCTTTTTAAATTAAAAAAAAAAAAAAAGGAAAGAATCAATGAGAAAAACCATCATTGCAGGAAATTGGAAAATGCATAAAACCCTAGAAGAGGCCATTCGTTTTACAACAGAACTGGCATCATTATATTCCAAAAA
>QFBQ01000002.1 GCA_003265885.1 Candidatus Marinamargulisbacteria bacterium SCGC AG-343-D04 | reverse complement strand
TGCAGCAAAAGCTGAAATTACGATAGATGGAGAGAATCATAAGCTTTTTAAAATAATTTCAAACAACGAAGCTGAAAAATTTAAACCCTAATATGTGGCTAGAGTTAGCTATATAGCCTGTCTTGTAGGAACAGGCATGATCCGTATAAATTTTTGGTTCGGAGTTACCCGAGTTACTGTTTTAGACGGAATCAGCCTTCATTTTAGTTTTTACGATTGATTCATTGACTCCATTAACTTACTAAATAAAGGAGTTACAATATCCAAATGATTCGCATATAGTTTTTTGTTTTGTGCTAAAATATCGCTAACTTTAATCCACTGAGAGTTTGCGGCATCATCTCCGCCTTTTGATTTAAAAGAGGAAACATGTTCATCTGGAATGTGAAAATGAACAGCAGTTGTTTCAATCCAGGCATTATCAGTATTACGCCTATCATCAACAAAACCTTGAAAAATAATGTTTTTCGGATCAAAACATTCTGATAAAACTTTCTTGAAAGTAAGTCTTTCTGAGTCATTATCGAGGTTTCCGGCTTCTTCATTAAACTCTTTTTGTAAAGCTGTAGATAAATCGTCACCTTCTTGAAAACCCCCGACAAGTGCAAGTTCTTGAGTATCTTTTCTTTCGATAAGTAAAACCTCTAGGTCTTGTGTGTTTGGGTTTATACGCGTGCAGATGTTATCAACTGCATGATTAGGCCCAAATGAACCTAGAATCCCCTGACCTTGGATACCAGTTGACGGATTTTCAGTTGTGAGTCTTGGGTTTTTAGGATAGAGCTTCCCATGCCCTGCTATGTCTTGAAATTTTATGGGCCCTTCAAAGGAATGTCCGTTCTTATCTAGATGAATGCCTCGATTGTCTTCTGGCCCGTTATAAGTAGATCGATAAATTTCAGGATTGTTTTTCATAGCCCACCCACTCTTTTTGCCATGTTTATCCGTTCGGAAAACGTTGGATTCAACTGCCCGGTGGGTAAAGTAAGTAGGAGTGTTGGGATTGGGTTTTTTTGGATAAATCTCATTGTTTGAAAATTGAATGATAGCTCTGGCCTCTTTAATTCCTGTCTCAGTAGCACGTTTAATCTCTGGATAATCCAAACCTAGAACTGTATTGGGTACAGAAGAGACCTCTCTTACAGAGCCTAAATATGTAGCAGGGGAACCCGTGGCTCCTTTCAATGGTGATGGGGAGAAATGTGTTTGGGAAGCCTTTTTAGAGGGCTCACCACTTTCTCTTCCGGACGGTTTTGGTTTCGTTCCATAAGCTGCAATTGTCGCAGCTGCAATTGTCGCAAAGGTAAACATTTTTTATCTCCTTTTTTTAAATATACATGACTATCAGAAATTGTTTTTTTAATTATTATTGACTTTTTTTTTGGAGAAGTAAATGGTTATTATTATTTAATTTGTTGTTAATTTTATTTATAAGAATTTAGGTGTGTTGTGTTGTTTTTTTGTATTTTTTTATATTTCGTTTATAGTATTAAGTGTGAATTGTGTTCGTTTTTTTAAGAAAGTAAAGTTTGAAAATCTTATTAGATTCGGCATTTATATTTAGCAAAATCTTTTATTTTTTTGGGGTAGCAATAAGAGTATAAGTTAAAAACCTTTGTTAGAACCATGAAAAACATAGTAACAACATAAGTAATATCCAAAGATTATGTCACTCCACTGTTAAGATAATTAGATATATAATACATCTATGAACTACATAATAGATGGGTATAACCTTATAGGAAAAATAACATCTATAACATTTAAAGATCCTGAAAAAGAAAACAAGTGTATCTCGTTTATAGAAAAATTTAACACCCAAAAAAAACAAAAGTTTACGATAGTATTTGACGGAAAAGGTCCTCAAAACACCTATCCCTCTTACCAGTATCAGGGGAAAACGTCTGTAATTTTCACCGATAATGAAGAAAGTGCCGATGATTTTATTATCAGAAAAATTGAGAAGGCTGCTCATCCCTCTAATTACTGTGTTGTATCGTCAGATCATGCCATTCTTTTGGCTGCAAAAAAACTCAAAATAAAACGTCTCACATCAGAAGAGTTTTTAAAACAACTCTTACATAGAGAAGAAAGGGAAGAGGAGAAAGTAGATATGAAAGAAACAAATATCGATTATTGGTTAGAGAAATTTAACGATTAAGCTTTTCAGGGGGACCCGATTGAACCCCAATAAGAATAATAACGAACTGAGTGATACAGTAAAATATCAAGGCATTAAAGGCGGATTCCATAAACCCATAGGAATGTAGCCCAACTCCTAGCATATTCACCCCAAACCAAGAAAATGACGTGACTATATTTCCAAATATAACCATTAGCATTAACCCACGCTCTTTCACAATCCCAGCTAAACGGGAGTGTAAAATAATGGCATTCCATAAGACGATTAACAAAGCACCGTTTTCCTTAGGATCCCAGCCCCAAAAGCGGCCCCAACTCTGGTCCGCCCAAATACCCCCTAATACCGTTCCTATAAAACTAAAAAACAAACTAAAGCAAATAATGCCATATACCATAGTGTAGAGTTCTTTATTTAAAACAGGTGATGATTTCTTAAAGAATGTATATAAGATATAAAATGTACCCAACAATCCAGCTAAATATGTGCCACTATACCCTAAGGTAATCGTCACCACATGCGTGCTTAACCAAAAGTTTGAGTCCAAAACAGCCTGCATTTGTTCCAAAGTATCTGACTGAAATGAAAGGTGATAGGCAATGATTAAGGTAATACTACCCAATATAGAGGCTATGAAATAGCCAATTTTATGTTTAAATATTTTTTCTTGTATAAAGGCTAAAATAATCCCAACCCAACCAATAAAAATAGCAGACGAATATAAATTCGTTACAGGAGGCCTTCCTTGAATGAGCATACGAAGTCCCAAGCCAATGGTATGCAAAAGAAAGGCTGCGTAACAAAGATATTTAGAATATGAAAATAGTTTCTCGTTTTGAATTAAGTAATAAAATAAACTCATTAATATAATCAAGACATAAAGGTATAGTGCGTAAATAAAAGGATTATAGGTGTTCAATAAATACTCTAAATAGACATAATTATAAGCCGTTCCAAGAGACTCTTTATAAATAGAGGTAGTGTCTTTCATGAGACTGTGAAATTCAGAAGACGAAGGTTCATACTGAGTTGCTTTAGCCAAGTTTTCCAATATAGGGTGAGATGTAAAACTTTGATCTAAGTATTGCAATAACTGAGCCCCTGTATTTTTCCATTGTGTATAATCTGTAGGACTTTCCATATTGGGGAAAAAATGCAAAGAAGAGTTTTTGGAAAAAACGAGATGATTTTTAAAATAATGATTGAATTTGTTTAGCTGTTTTCTATCTTCGATATCCTCTAACAGTCCAGTGGAATTATAGACGTTAAACAATTCAAGTCCTTTAGGAACATGTTGTTCATAATGCGAGAAATACTCGAAAAATGAAACATCAGAATGAGATGCAAAGGTGTAAAAAAGACTAGAAAAAAGGTTTAATTTATTAGACAATTTTAAAATATTATTTTCATAGGCATTTAAATCGTGTTTATCTTTCTGTCTAAAGTCGTCTGCTTTCTTTTGAATAGAGATAAGGTGCATACTTATTTCATTAAATGAAAAATAGTTATCCTTATCTGTTAACGTTAATTCATGCTTAATATCGGGATCACGAATAAGAAAAACCTTGTCGTTTAGAGGTTCTTTTTGTGAAGTGATGGTTCCCCATAGCCATTTTGAAGGAGAGATGTCTTCTTTTTGTGTATCTACTAATCTCGTAACTCGAGTTTTTTCTTGAATAGAGATTAGGACGTGACGAGCGACACTATCAAAAGGTTGTAATCGTCCATTATATAAAACAGGAAGGCTTTCCAAGCCTGAAGACATAATAGGCGAGGTGAAAAGCAAAGAGAAGCAGAAGGCTATGGATAATAAACGTCTTTTAAGCATTTTTTCTCCGTTTCAAAAAAGCCAATAAATAAATAGAAAAATGAAGTAATAGTCCTAAAGAAATAATGATGCATGAGATATAAGGAATAAGCCATAGAGGGTTTCGAACGACTTGCAATATAGAAGATGGCTCTTCTTTTCCAAAACTTGCCTGAAAGAATGTCAGGTTATCTTGTCTATAAGGATGATTCATATAGATTAAAACGTCTCGCTCCGAGCCCATTTTGAAGTCACGAATAGAGACTAAGCTAGAGTAAGCTTTAGGAATATTAGATCCGGGATAAAGTTCTTGAGTAAAGGTTTTGAGTGTCATCATAAAAGGAAAGTAGACACGACGAGGTCTTACTTGAATATAATAAATAGTGTTATTTATATGAATTTCTTGATAACCATCAATATCTAAGGCCACAACATAGCGTCCATAGTCTTTATTTTCATGATGTATTGAAATAATTGCCCCTTCATTATTTTTTTTATCATCCTGAGTGAATTCTGGAATTGAAGTAATGGTAAGTCCTGTCCCGACACCCTTTGAAATAGCCTTATTAGGTATTTCAGATAATGACAATAGAACATTGTCAAATTGTTCATGGACGTGTATTTCAAAAGGAAGCGTATCATCAGATATGGTTTGTCCAGATATGAGATCTTTTATAGGAATGGCATATATTTTATCGTAACGAGGAAAACTAGGGTCGATAATAACGAGTTCATTATGATGTAAGTCATTAGCAAAATATGTGGAATCCCCTTCTTCCATGTATACTTGGCTTTCATAAGACACACAAGAGGCTAACCCTCCTCCTAATAGCAACACAATAAGTCCTAAATGGACAAATACAAGCCCAATTTTCTTTCTCGTCCACTGAATTTTAAAGCATGTTGCCCCAACAATATTTAGCACCATCAAAGACCCCACTAACCCCCCTCCTGGAAAAACAGGAATATGTATATCTCGAAATGGAATCATAATAAAGAGGGAATGAAAATAGACTTTTTGTGTATAAAAGATACCATGCTCAATCTGAGCAAAGGTGCCTACTAAGACAATAATGAAAAAACATGACAAAGAAAACAATCCAAATTTTAAAGAAGATAAAAATAAAATAAATCGCCATAAGAGGGTCATTGAAGTGACTCCAAAATATTTTTGAATAACATTTTTTCTTTGTCGAGCAATAAACTTTCTCCTGTGAGCTTAAAGAAATAAGTTTCATCATTAAATATAAAGAAGGCCACAAAAGTGGATTTGAAATGACTGTTATTTAATAAGCTTTTTTCACTCTTAAGTTCAATAAATTGAATATCAAGATGAGAGTGGGATATCGTTGATAGCGAGCTATTCATTGTTTGATAATCAAGAGGTTCTAATTCCAGTTGATGTCTCCATCGGTTGATATTCGACAAAAGATTTCCTGCTGAACCAGGAAATGAGGTGATTGAAAAGTCTGCAGAAAGATCCGTTGAAGGCCCTGGAATAGTGAAGCTAGCTTTACGAAAAGACGTTAATTCTTTTTTTTGCCAATGATCAGGAATGGTCCATGATAGTTCTTTTTCTTTATGTAAAACGGCAACTTTTAAGCGTTCTTTAGGAGTATGGTAGGTTTTGATCTCTGGAGATTTACATGAAAATAAAAAAAGTGAGAGAAAAAGTACTGAGATCATTAATCTTTTCATGCTGAAAATTATCGGTGATTACGAATACGAAGTCAATTAAAACCGCTACCACTACTAAATTAGAAGCAGAATTATTTATATATAATCTAAATCATCTTCCAAAAATTGAGCGAGAACACATTCTAGAGATTCTTCGACTTTTGATTTTGGAATGACTTTGTAATGGGTGTCTTTGGTTTGATTATTGACACATTCGGGAAACCAAAATTTGATATCGTTTGAATTAACATCTTGATGTTTAAATAAAACGCTTTTTGAAAGCATTTGAAATAACTGAATACGTTCATCAAAATCTAGTGATTCTGTTTGTTGTTGCGATGAAGAAAGTGACGCAAGCTCTGGTAAAGACGTATGGCTATCATATTCATGATTCATTGATACCTCCAAAATGTGAATTATTATGATCTGCCCACATTATGAAAGACTTAAACATCAGCATATATTTCTCATGACATATAATCTATGCTAGAGTACATACATGGCTAAAAAAAACGTAACAATTGACCATAATAGTGTAGGCCTAAAAAATGCGGGCATATTTGGACTGGGATCTGATTATGAATCGGCAGAACTTATTTTAATTCCTGCACCCTGGGATCTAACTACAAGTTATAGAAAAGGAGCATCTCTATCTCCACAAAAAATTCTAGATTCGTCTTCACAAATAGACTTGTTCAACACAGATTTTTATTCTGATTTAGTAGCCTATGGGGTTCATATGCTAGAGGAAGATAAAAAACTTCAAGCACTTAATGGGAAGTATCAAGACTCTGCTCAAGAAATTATGACCGCTTTAGAACAAGGAAAAGAATTAAGCGATGCGCAAGAAAAGAATCTAGTAGACATTAATAAAGCAAGTGAAACCTTTAATGATGCTATATATGAGCATGCAAAAACCTGTATTAAGGACAATAAAATTATAGGTCTTGTTGGAGGAGATCATAGCGCTTCTTATGGACTCATTTCTGCATTAATCGATAATATTAACTCATTTGCGGTTCTTCAATTTGATGCACATTTAGATCTTAGAATCTCTTATCAAGGTTTTGACTATTCTCATGCCTCTATTATGCATCAGGTGATGAAATTTAATGATGTTTCTCGCTTGGTTCAAGTAGGTGCGCGAGATTTTTGTGAGCTTGAATATAATGAAAGTAAATTTTCTAAAGGACGTATCAAAACGTATTATAACGACCAAATCAATGAGGATCTCTTTTCTGGTAAAAGTTGGGATAGCATTTGTAAAAAAATAGTCAATAATTTGCCCGAAAATATTTATATTAGCATGGATATTGATGTGTTGAATCCTCAGTATTGTCCACATACAGGTACTCCTGTGCCAGGAGGATTGGACTTTGATAAGGTGACGTATTTACTTAAAAAGTGTGTAACTGCAGGTAAGATTATCGTGGGGTTTGACTGCGTTGAAGTTAATGGACCAAAAGATAGTGTCGATATCATCACTGGAGCTAGGATGCTCTATCATTTATGTGGGCAAACAATAGTCTCCCAAATAGAAGATGAGTAATATTGAAACCCTTAAAAAAGAAAAATCAAGTTCTTTTAGAAAGTTAGCAATCGGATCCTGGGGAAAGCCTAAAAACCCCACTATTTATGCCAAGTTAACATTCGACTACAGCAACTGTAAGACCTATTTAAAAGAATCAGGGTTGACACAAGTATCGGTAAATCATGTGGTAGCCAAAGCATTAGCCACTATATTTAAACAGTATCCTTATCTAAATCGAGTATTAATACGACGATCTATCTATGTTCGTAAACATATATCTGCATTTTTTAATACACATTTAAGGTTAGGGGACGATTATGATTTGTTGGGAGTGACCATTCAAGATATCGATCGTTTATCTTTATCTGAAATAGAAAAGAAATTAAAAGAAAAAGTTTTGGAATTAAGACAAAATAAAAATAAAGAAATGAAAAAGTCGAAATTTTTGATTCAATTATTTCCATCACTATTAACAAAACCGGTTATAAAAGTTTTTGATTTTTTTATGTATTCACTTAATATAGATTTTTCGAAATTCGGTTTATCCAAAGACCCCTATGGATCTTTCATTGTTACCTCTATAGGGTCTTTTGGAATGGAGGAGGCGTATGTTCCTTTATTTCCATTTTCTAGGTGTGGAATGGTAGTTGCCGTAGGGAAACCGAGCAAACAGGTTCAGATAAAAAACGGAACGGTTCAGGAATATGATAGAGTGACACTTACATTTTCGTTGGACCATAGACTTTTTGATGGCGCTCATTTTGCTAAACCTTTACGTTTATTAAAAAAAATTATTGAACAACCTAAAACATACTTGTAGAACCCTTTTCCTTTAAATGTTTCAAAGCTTTGCTTTGCTATACATATTGAATGCTAAGAATGAAATGTTGAAAGAGTAGGCGATCATCAAGTCTAAGATCGAAGACTTTAAATCATCTTAACCATGGGAAAGCACGTTGTCGTATTGTATATGTAATTAAAAAAGAAAACTAAGTCCTTGGTTAAGTTCTAGATCATAGGACTTAACATTGTTTGGAGGTTCAGAATTATACCTAAAATTAACACCACTTGTTAAATACATATGTTTAGTTAGAGCATAGTAAACACTAGCATCAGATAACACTCTATAGTTAGCGAATTCAGAAAGTTTAGGTTGAACATAGGATGTGATGATAATCTTTAGCTTTTCTGGTGAACTATATTTGTAGATAAGATAATTAGTAGATCTAATAGACCGTGAGGTTTTACCGCTAGATAAGTCTTCTTCTTCAAGCATGAGTCCAGAACTAACAAGAAAGCTATGATTAGCAAAAGAAAGAGCTGTTTTTCGTATAGAGAGTCCCAATAAATTACGATTTTTGAGTAATGTAAAATCATTGAACTCGTTTTGCAGAAAAAATTCCCAATCAAAACGAGAGTGAAAAGATTTAGTAAGTCTTAGATGTGAAAAACCTTTATTCGCTATTGTTTTAGAGGGTGTCTTTCGTTGCTGATTTTCATAAATAAAAAAAGAGTTATAGGATTGAGCAATATAATCTCCACGATAATTTAATTTGTGAGAACTGAAGCTAGAGTTTCCAGAAATAGAACTGAAATATAGAGAAAGTGAATGGTATAGACCTAGTTTTTTTTTGTCTTGTCTATATGCTTCTGTATTTACCTGAGCAATAGAGTTGGATGTGATTAATAGAAGACATAAGAGAATATATTTATTCATAATTTACTTAATGGGCTTGAATATTTAAAGGAATAAGAGAAATTATATCATACTGCTCCATTTGATATTATTTTATAGAGTGAATAAACCTTGTCAACTGTATTGTGACATTCGTTGAATTATAAAGATACAGTTAATTTTGTGTTTAACGATTTCTTTATAAGAATAATTGATTTATATACTAGAGGTTGAAAATGTGTAGTGCTTAGGAATAGACAGCTAGGGGAGTTGGATACTTTAATGAGTATGAGTAACTCTGAAGGATCTTGTGATTAGATACTATCTTGAAAGAGGCGCATGATGTATCAGTAAATGTTGGGGGAGATATTCCATTTTTTATGCAATGAAAATGATAGAGGTCTGATTTAGATGGATGGTCAGTGGATACAAGGTTATAAATAGAGTTTTTTATAGGTCGCTTCACGATTAGAGTAATGATTCCAATTAAGTCGTAAAGATGAATAAGATTCACGGGTTCTTGGCCATTTCCTTTTACTTTCTTGCCAGATAAAAAGTTGCCAATATGGCGATCATTGCCATACATACCCCCACAACGCAGTATGCACGTATCTATGGATGAGAGACTTAAAAGATACTGCTCAACATCTAAGAGGGCTTGTTGTCTAGGGTTTTTAGGCTCAATAGGTGTGTCTTCTGTAACTATGCCATTATTTAGGGGGTAAATTGATGTAGAGGAGGTAAATAGTACAGAATGACAACGATTACGTTCTTCAATAGTAGATAACAGGGCTTTTAACTGAAGAACGTAGTCCTGTGGTTCAGAAAAAGAACGTTTGAATGGAAGGGTGATGATTATGATGTCGGAAGAAAAAATATCCGGGTCTGAACATGTTATTCTATGTTTATCATCAATAAGAAGCTTGCAAGGGTGAATATTAGATTCGGTTAATGTAGTGTATGTTGAGTCTGAGGTCGTGCTTCCATAGACAGTGAACTCTTCTTTAATTAAAGCCTTTGCTAAGGGAAGTCCAAGCCACCCACATCCGATAATGCCAATAGTTGTCACGAGACAGATAAGATAGAGTCTGCAAGTGTTTTATAAAAGTCTAGTGAACTCTGATTTGCTAGACTTGAATAGTTAATCAACTCTTCATTTCCAGTAAAGATGTGTTTTACGGCTAATTCAATTTTTTTACCATTTTTTGTATAAGGGATTTCTGGAACAATATACACTTTATTTGGAGAATGGCGAGGGGAGAGTGTTGTTTTAATATGTTGGAGTATAGCTTTGTTGATTTCGGGTGTTAAGGTCTCGTGATCGGGGGAGGTGACAAACAGAAACATCTGATCAGTTTTTTCTAAATGGATGACCAAGCTATCGGAAACAAAGTCGAGAGACTCTACTACTTGATAAATTTCAGCGGTTCCAATTCTTATTCCCGCCCGGTTTAAAGTGGCATCACTTCTCCCTAAAATTCGAACACCACCCGTATCTGAAATACAGATATAATCAGAATGATGCCAGATATTATTGTATTTAGAAAAATAGCTATCTTTAAACGTCTTGTTTTCAGGGTCATTCCAAAAATAAATTGGCATAGAGGGGAAAGGCCCTTCGCAAACCAATTCTCCTTTTTCATTTAAGACAGATTTCCCTTCTGGAGAATAAGCTTTTACAGGGTACCCTAAACTCAAAGACTGAAGTTCTCCACGAACAACCGGCATAACCGGGTTTCCCAGAGCAAAACACCCTACGATGTCAGTACCCCCTGAAATAGAGCTTAATTGAACATCAGATTTGACATGCTCGTAGACGTAATCAAAATCTTCATCATATAAAGGAGATCCTGTTGAGAGAATTAAACGCAAAGAAGATAAATCTAAATCTTCTTGAGGACGCAGTTTAAACTTACTAGAGGCATTAATAAACTTTGCAGAGGTTCCATAAATGGAAATAGAATAATCATCGATAAGCTTCCATGTAGAGAGTCTTGTAGGATAAAAAGGAGACCCATCAAACACTAATAATGTAGACCCTGTTGAAAGACCTGAAACTAACCAGTTCCACATCATCCAACTGCAGCTTGTGTAGTAAAAGAAAACATCGTCACGAGTAAGATTACAATGAAGACGTTGTTCCTTGATATGTTCGAGTAAAGATCCTCCTGCAGAATGAACAATAGACTTTGGTTTTCCGGTGGTTCCAGAAGAGTATAAAATGTAGAGAGGATGGTTAAAGGGGAGTTGTTCAAAGTGAATTTCAGTGGGCGGATAGTTTTGAAGGATAGAAGAGTAATTTACACTATCAAGATATGAAGATTCGATATTAACTCTATCTAGTTGTACGCAAGTATGAAGAGTCGATAGCTCTTGAATGACTGTTGTAATGCGTTCACGAATGTCATAGGATTTATTTTTAAACATATAAGAATCTACAAAGAGAAGACACCTTGGTTCAACTTGAGAAAATCTGCTTAAAATAGCTTCATCCCCTAAGTCCGGAGAGCAAGAGGTCCATATAGCGCCTATGGCGGCCACAGCAAGAAAAAATACGATAGTTTCTTCACAGTTCGTAACAATTGCTGCTACTCGATCTCCTTTTTTGATATTTCTTGAAAGAAGGAATTGCTGGCATTGACTGACTTTTTTGCTTAATTCACTATAGCTAGTTCGATGTGTTTCCCCTGATTCATCAGCATTAATAATAGCAGTATGAGAATCATTGAATTTCAAACAATTTTCAGCATAGTTGAGTGAGGCTCCTGTAAACCAATCTGTTCCAGGTATAGATTTATTTGAGATCACACATTCATAAGGTGATGAATAACAAAGTTGAGAATAATCCCAAAAGGATCCCCAAAACTCTGATGGGTTTGAGCAAGACCAATCATGCATTTCTGTAAACTGAGATAGAGATAAACTATGCTGATTATTTAAATACTCCATAAACTGAAACATCTGAGAGGCTTGAATATCTGAATCTTTAGGTTTCCACAAAATAGTTGACACAATTGTTCTCCTTTATAAAAATATGTAATCTGTAGCTCTATTATCCACTTATCAAAAATTTATTGCAATTATTTAAGATATCTTTGATCATAAAGATGATCATTATATTTAAAATATCTAATTAGAAAAGAGGCAAGAACTATGGAAAAGGTATATATTGTAGCAGCAAAAAGAACATGTATTGGAAACTTTGGAGGAGGATTATCTTCTTTGTCCCCTGTAGAATTGGGGAGGCAATGTGTGGAGGATTTACTTGCTGATCATCAGGGATTAAAAGACAGTTGCGATATGCTAATCTGTGGGAATGTTTTAGGTGCGGGGCATGGACAGAACATGGCGCGTCAAATCGCTATTCATTCTGGTATAGACGAATCCATCCCATCGTTTACATTGAATCATGTATGTGGTTCTGGATTGCAGGCCGTTATGTTGGCTGCCCAACAGATTAAATGTGGAGATGTAGATGTTGTTATCGCTGGCGGGGTAGAGTCTATGTCTCAAGCTCCATATATACTAAAAAAACAGAGATTTGGATCAAAGCTTGGACATCAGCAAGTATTGGATAGCATTATTCAAGATGGTCTGTGGGATGCCTTTTGTGATATTCATATGGGAGAAACAGCTGAAAACGTGGCTAAAAAGTGGAGCATTAGTAGAGAAGAACAAGATGAATTTGCTTTTCATTCCCAACAAAAAGCTGCCTCTGCGAGACGAAACGAAGTCTTTAGGAATGAAATTTCTCCGGTAGAAGTTAGGATAAAAAAAGATATACTCTTAAAAGAGCAAGATGAATTTATTAGAGAAGATACAAGCCTAGATACTCTGAGTAAATTAAGACCCGCCTTTACAAAAGACGGATCGGTAACGGCTGGAAATGCATCTGGCATTAATGATGGAGCGGCTTTTCTTGTTATCATCAGTGAAAAAAAGATGAAGGAGCTTAATCTTACACCACTTGTCTGTATCAACGAGTATTGTTCTACAGGATACGACCCCGCATTAATGGGGGTTGCGCCATTAAAAGGCATAGAAACTCTATTAAAAAAATCACACTCTAGCATAGGCGATGTAGACCTTTTTGAAATTAACGAAGCATTTGCGGCGCAATCTATTGTAATACAGAAAGAGTTAAAGATTCCAAAAGAAAAGATCAATGTGAATGGGGGAGCTATAGCATTAGGGCATCCCATTGGGGCCTCAGGAGCACGAATTCTTGTAACTTTATGCCATGAAATGCAACGACGATCTTGCCATAAAGGAGTTGCTTCTCTCTGCATTGGCGGTGGCCAATCTGTGTCCATTTCTGTATCTGTCTAGCAAAATTAGTGAAATTGTTTGAAAATCATGGTATTGTGGTATCACAATATTGAGAAATGCTTAAAATTAGAAGCATATTTAGAAGGAGATGTAAGAAATGGCAAGGGTAACAGATAGTTATGGGGAATTGGTTTTTACTAAAGATGAGATGCAAAATCGTTTGAGCAATGCAACATATCAGAAGTTAATTGAAACAATTGAGAATGGAATTGCACTAGATGAAAGTATCGCAGATGATGTTGCTAGAGCTATAAAAGAATGGGCTGTAGATAATGGTGCAACACATTTCACTCATTGGTTTCAGCCTCAACGATCTGGAACCGCTGAAAAGCATGATGCTTTTATTAGTTATGATAAAGAGGGGAAAATTATTGAGACTTTCTCAGCGTCTCAACTTATCCAGTCTGAACCTGATGCATCTTCATTTCCATCAGGAGGAATTCGAACTACATTTGAAGCAAGAGGTTATACCGCTTGGGACCCAACTTCTCCTGTTTTTTTAAGAGATGAAGGGGCTGAGCGTTCTTTAATTATTCCGTCTATTTATTTGTCCTGGACGGGCGAAGCATTAGATATGAAAACTCCGCTAAACCGTTCTACAAAAAGTTTGAATAAACATGTTATTAAGTTGCAAAAATTATTAGGAAATCGTCAAGCAAAACGCATTAAGGTCTACTCAGGTATGGAGCAAGAATATTTTTTGATTCCAAAAGAAATTGCTGAAAAACGTCCAGATTTAATGATTTGTGGACGCACCGTTTTTGGAGCGGCTCCATCAAAAGGACAGTTAATGGACGATCATTATTTTGGAGCTATTCAGCCTAAAGTAATGAAGTTTATGAATGATTTAGATAAAGAGTTATATCGATATGGTATACCGGTTAAAACAAAGCATAATGAAGTTGCCCCTAATCAGTTTGAGTTAGCGCCGCTTTATGAAGAAATGAACTTGGCAATCGATCATAACCTGATCGTGATGGATTTAATGAGACGAGTGGCTCATAAACATAAGTTCTTAGTACTTCATCATGAAAAGCCATTTGCTGGATTAAACGGTTCTGGAAAGCATATGAATTGGTCTATTGGAGATAATACTGGAGCGAATTATTTAGAGCCGTCACGGTCTCCATTGAAAAATATATCCTTTTTAATGACATTAGGAGCACTGCTGATGGGTGTTCAAAAATACTCAGGCTTATTATCAGCAGCTATTTCAGACGCAGGAAATGAGCATAGGTTAGGGTCCCATGAAGCACCTCCAGCCATTTTATCTATATATCTAGGAGATTATTTAACAGAAATTTTAGAGCATATTGAAGGAGCTAAAACCTTTACTGATAAAGAAATGAATTATATTAATCATGGTCTAGAAGTTATGCCAAAAGTTGTGAAAGATATTTCAGATAGAAATAGAACCTCTCCAATAGCATTTACAGGAAATAAATTTGAGTTACGAGCTCTTGGATCTTCTGCAAATGGATCTGATGCCGCAAAAATTCTTAATCTTTTATGTGCCTATGGATACAAAGTCATAACAGATCGATTAGAAAAGAAAAAGGGCGATATTAAAAAGAATGCATTATTAGTATTAAAAGATGTGTTAAAGGAAACAAAAGCGATAAGATTTGAAGGCAATAATTATGCAGATGAGTGGAAAAAAGAAGCCAAAAAACGAAAACTATTTGTTCCTAAAACGACCCCAGAGTCATTGAAGTACAATTTAAATAAAGATTGCATTGCTTTGTTTGAAGAATTTGAAGTGTTAACTGAGCGAGAATTAAAATCTAGAGTAGAGATTAAATGTGAGGCTTATTCTAATTCGAAATTAATAGAATTAAAAGTTGCATTAGATTTAGTAAGAAAAAGCATATTGCCATCGATTTTGAAACAAATGAATGTAACGGGAGAGGCCTTTTTAGCTGCTAAGAATGCTGGTGTAACGTCTGCTGCATTAAAAAATGATATTAGAGCATTAGAGTTTTTATATTCATCTATCCAAACCAAAGAAGTTTATTTGAAAAAATACATAGTTGATGCAGAAAAGATAGACGATAGCTATAAGCAAGCATATGATATTGCTATAAAAGGTTTAGAGTTATTACAAACGCTTAGAGATGATGTCGATACAGCAGAACTTCGAGTGAGTCATGAATTCTGGACATTACCAAGTTATGATGACTTGCTATTATCTATTTAAATAGATAATTAATCGACACTATCTGAGTATTTATCCATCTCCCAAACCGTTCCGTTTGGAGTGTCCTGGATAAGAATACTCATATCTGTCAACTTGTCTCTAATAGAGTCAGATAGAGAGAAATCTTTGTTTTTTCGAGCGTCATTACGCTGTTGAATTAAAGCCTCAACATGCCTAATATCAATATTTTTTTCTTTTACGAGAATCATATCTAATGCTTTTAAAAACGAATCCGAGTTTTCTTGAAAAAGACTAAACAAGGCTCCTTTTGTTTCTATAAACGTGGATAACGCATATGCAGCAGATTTCAAAGAAGGATCCTTCTTTTTTAATTGATTGCAAAGCTGATTAAATTCTCTAATAACATCAAAGAAAGCTGCAAACACAACGGGGGTGTTAAAGTCATCATTTAATGCGTCTGAAATACGTTGTTCTGCAGTATTCAGAGTTTCTATAAAGGGTAAAGGCGTAGCTTGTGTATCCTGAGATAATTCTTGAGCAGTCTTTAATGCATGATAAATTCTAGATAAGCGGCCAATCGCTTGGTGGGTTTGCTTGTTATCGATACTTAATTCAGAACGATAATGCACACTTAACATTAAAAATTTCAAAATTTCTGGATGAAACTGAGTCATATAATCTCGAGCTTTAATGACATTGCCCAATGATTTAGACATTTTATCGTTTCCAAAACGAATAAAGTTATTATGCATCCAATAGCGCGAGAAGGATTTTCCTGTCAGACTTTCGCTTTGTGCAATTTCATTTTCATGATGAGGAAAAATCAAATCAATTCCACCGCCATGAATATCAATTTGGTCTCCATGAATGCAGTGATTCATTGCAGAGCATTCAATATGCCATCCAGGTCTTCCTTTTCCCCAAGGAGAGTCCCAATAGGGTTCCCCTTCCTTTGATGGTTTCCATAGAACAAAATCAAGAGGGTTTTTCTTGGTTGGATCAGGATCAACACGGTGGCCGGCAATTAAATCCTCTAGTTTTTTTCCGCTAAGTTTCCCATAATCAGAAAAACGGCTGATATCAAAAAACACAGAACCCTCACTAACATATGCAGATTTTTTGTCTATTAATTGAGTAATAAAGGTGATCATGTCTTGGATATGATCTGTACACTTTGGATTAAGTTCGTGAGGGGTAATATGTAAGCATTGCACATCTTCTAAATAAGCCGCGATATATCTTTTGGTTAACGCTTCAGTAGATATCCCTTCTTCTTGGGCACGAGTGATAATTTTATCATCGATATCCGTAAAATTTAAAACAAATCTAACGTCATACCCATTACGTTCAAGCCAATTTCGAACAAGATTGAAAAATATGACGCCTCGAAAATTGCCAATATGCAAGAGGTCATAGACCGTAGGTCCACATAAATACATACGAACTTTATGAGGCTCTATAGACTGAAATTCTTCTTTTTCCTTGGATAAGGTATTGTAAATAAATAGTGTCATTTATAGCTCGCTTTTTGATGGTGCCGGGTCATATCCAAAAGATCCCCAGGGATGACACTTAGAAAGTCGTTTAAAAATAAGAGAAAGTGAACTGAGCACACCATGGTTCTTTACAACCTCATAAGCATATTCAGAACAACTCGGAGAAAAACGACAGCTTCTAGGCTTAAATGGAGAAATACAGAATCTATAAAACAAAATCAAACCCTTTAAGAATGAATGGATCACAATTATAAAATGGTTGGATTAGGCGCATCTCCGTACACATCAGTTGGGTCAAACACCTTTTCATTTTCTTCAAACTTTAATGCAATATGATTCGGATCAAAGTCTTTCCCAAAAGGAATACTTCTATAAAAGCAAGAGCGGTAGCCGACATGACAACTTGCTCCACCTTGAACATCAACACGTAACCATACACAATCTTGATCATCATCAATACGAATTTGTTTCACTTTTTGAACTAAACCACTGGTTTTACCTTTGTGCCATAATACTTTTCGACTACGAGAAAAATAAACAGCCTCTCCCAATTCAAGGGTTTTTGTTAAGGCTTCTTTATTCATGTATCCTTGCATGAGTACTTCACCTGAAGAATAATCTGTTGTAACAACAGGGATTAATCCATTTGTGTCAAATTTAGGGGCAAAAGCTGGGCTTTCTTCCACTTGTTCTATCGATTCTCTTTTATTAAATATTTCTGTCACTATACACCTACACGTTTGAGTCTTATTATTTGTGTCTATTTTATCATTTGGAGTAAGAAAAATATAGTCATCGTAAATGAACTGTGTTTAAATAAAAAATGATGGATAACTTAAAACGACCTCGGCGACTACGAAAAAGTGATGCAATCAGAGAACTTGTAAGTGAAACAAGGCTGTCTTCAAATGATTTTATTTTCCCCATCTTTATTGATGATAATCAGAACTCTGTTACGTCAATCCCAAGTCTTCCAGGAATAAATCGATACTCTGTGGATCGACTAGAAGAGATTTGCGAAGAAGTAAGTAAGCAACATGTTTTGGGGGTAGCCTTATTTCCTTCAATCAATGAAAATAAAAAAGATTCAGTGGGCAGTATTGGATTAGATGAAAAAAACTGTTTATGCAAAGCTGTGCAATATATTAAAAAAGAGTTTCCTCATTTAATTGTAATTACAGATGTCGCCTTGGACCCATATTCATCTGACGGTCATGATGGTATTGTTGAAAACGGCAAAATCATTAATGATAAAACGGTTGATATTCTATCAGAAATGGCGGTTTTACATGCACAAGTAGGTGCAGACTTTGTAGCTCCATCAGATATGATGGATGGAAGAGTTGTAAGAATTCGAGAATCTCTAGATAAAAAAGATTTTATTGATACCGGTATTATTTCCTATACTGCAAAATATGCGTCTGCATTTTATGGGCCATTTAGAGAAGCTTTGAATTCCACCCCAAAAGAGGGTGATAAAAAAACCTATCAAATGAGCCCCGCAAACAAACGTGAAGCTTTGAGAGAGGCTTTATTAGATGAAGAAGAAGGCGCCGATATTTTGATGGTGAAACCCGCTTTAGCCTATTTAGATATCATTCAATCCATCAAAGAAAACACAACTCTACCAGTGGCGGCATATCATGTAAGTGGTGAATATGCGATGCTAAAACATGCGTCTAAAGAAGGTCTGTTAAATTATGATGATGCACTTTTAGAAGTGATCACATCTATAAAAAGAGCAGGCGCAGATATTATATTTACCTACGCCGCACTAGAATTAAGTCATTTAATACAGAAAATTAAGCACTAACTACGTTATTAGCAGAAACCGTAATAGAGGTTCCTTGATATAATCTTGAAATAGGACATCCATTCTTAGCTTTTTCAACATAAGATTGAAAATCGTCATTGGAAATTGAATCAACATCCCCTTTAACATCAAGATGAATAGATGTAATCAATGGTCCATTATCGTCTTTATCCAAAGTAACAGTCGCATTAGACGAAATAGAGTTTACTGTAAAATCGTCTTTCCCTAAAATAGCGGATAAAAACATAGAAAAGCAAGAAGAGAGCGCAGCTCCAACAAGTTCTTCTGGGTTAGTTCCATTTCCATCTTCAAATCGCGTTTCGAAAGTAAATTGTCCTGTATGATTACCTTTTGGCAAGTTGAACTGACCTGCTCCTTCTTTTAAAGATCCTGTCCATGTTGCATTTGCTTGTTGTTTTCCCATTGTTTCCTCCAAAAATAATTTGTGTAGATATATAGTTTAACATAGAACACAATGGTTTAAATAAATATAATTTTGTGCAACACTTATATGAACTTATGAAAGAGAAAATTTTAAAAGCATTATCCTCTATAATAGACCCTGATCTAGGTAAAGATATTGTGTCGTTAAATTTTATAAAAAACCTCACCATAGACAAAGGTCGTGTATCCTTTTCGATTGAATTAACGACGCCTGCTTGCCCTGTCAAAGATTTGTTTAAAAAACAAGCGGAAGACTGCGTAAAAGCTATTGAAGGAGTTGAAGACGTTCAGGTTACGATGACTGCACAAGCTAAAAAGAACCCCTTAATGGATCAAGATAAAAAGATGCTAGATCAAGTAGCATCCATTATTGTGGTGTCTAGTTGTAAGGGTGGGGTAGGAAAATCTACTATGGCAGTGAATTTGGCTATTGCGTTAAAAGAACAAGGGGCTACGGTAGGTCTCTTTGATGCAGATGTTTATGGCCCTAGTTTACCGACAATGATACACGCAAACTCAGAACTAGTGATGGATGGACCTCATATTAAGCCAATTAACTATAATGGTCTCAAGTGTATGTCCTTTGGATATGCCCTAGAGCAAAGCGATGAAGGGCCTGCTATTTTAAGAGGTCCTATGGTATCTCAAATTGTGTCACAGTTTTTATTGCAAACCAAATGGGGGGAATGTGATTATTTGGTCATTGATTTACCTCCTGGAACTGGAGATATTCAATTGACCTTATGCCAACTTCTTCCCATAACGGCAGCTATTACGGTAACAACTCCTCAACATATAAGCTTTATTGATGTCGTCAAAGGTATTGAAATGTTTGATAGGCTGAAAGTTCCCGTGATAGGAGCAGTTGAGAATATGAGTTATTTAGAAGTAGGTAAAGAGAAGACCTATCCCTTTGGACAAGGCTCACTAAAACGATTAATTAATGAATTCGGATTTCAAAACACGATTAGCTTAGAACTAGACTCAGGAATATCAGAATGTGGAGACAAAGGGGTTCCCTATTTAGAGACCTATCCAAAAAGTAAAAACACCAAAAAAATACATGAATTCACACAACAATTAGTTAGAGATATAAGTATTATTAAACATGGAGAAAATCAACTGCCTAAAATAGGCTATAACCAAAAAGAAGGAATTATTATTAAGTTCCCAGATGAAGAAAAGTGTTTTGATCCTAAAGCATTGAGATTAGAGTGTAGAAGTGCGTTAACTCGTGACGAGTTTACAAATGACTTGCTTATAAAACCAGAAGATATATCAGATGATATCCATCCACTTTCTATGAACCCTGTAGGAAATTATGCCTTAGGTATTAATTGGAGCGATGGACATTCATCCCTTTATCCCTACGAACAATTGAAAACAATTTAAATTATTTTCGAATAGTTAAGATTAACGGAGAGTCGCCTACCACAGTTTGACAACTTAAACGTGTGTATTGAGTAGGAGGACGATTATCATCAATAGATAACATATCATATTCTTCGTCACGTGGAGTAGGGTTTTCAAGAGTTCCATTCATTACTTCAATTGCACAAGATGAACACGAAAGTTGTCCATAACAATCCGAGTATAATGTTGAGTCTGTATACCCATAGGATCTGAAATATGACAAAATTGAACCAGGCTCTCCTGGTTCAGGAGGAGATACTAATTTGTTTGTAAAAAGAACTGTAAATATGTCTTTCTTTTCTTGATAAGTGATGATAGGTATGCACTGTGTAAATAAGTCTCTATTTTTAAACAGATTGTTTAATTTTGATCGAATGTCAGTATTTTTTTCTAAAAACAAAAAGAAAGACTCTTGAATAGTTATGCTCCATGCAGACTTAGACACAAAGTTAGCCAGCTCTTCAGAGATTGAAGAATGATTAATGGATGTTGAATGTGTTTTATGGGTTTCTACATTTATGCTGGACATAAATCCTCCACTTTTTTCTTGGCATTAATAATAGATTTATACTCTTCTTCAAAAAAGAATTCTTTATCACCAAAAGCGGGTACCAAGTTATCTAACCACGTTGCTTTTTCATCATACTTTGCAAAGAAAACACGATCACACCAATCGTTGTTTCGTGCTTGAAGAAATTTCAATATAAACACTTCCTCGTTTCCAATTCGCTCTTTACCCATAACGCAAACTTTCCCTGGCCCAGAAGACATAGATGGACCTCTAGCAGTATGTGATAAGCCTGATAATTTTTTTCGTGCTTCCTGATAGATGTAAAGAGCTTTTGCCAAAGGAACTTCAAAATATCGTTGAGGACCTGTATCTCTAGCAATAAACATATAATAGGGGATCATGCCATTTTGAACTTGCATCTCCCACATTTTTGCCCATGTGGTGGGGTTGTCATTGATATATCTCATGATAGGAGCCTGTGTACGAATATTACACCCCGCCTGCCTTAATCGCTTTACGGCAGCTAATGTCTCCGGAGTAATTTCATTGAAATGGCTAAAATGAGCCATAATCGAAATATGTTTTCCTTTAGAAATAACGTCTTTAAAACAGCCTAACAAATCATCCGCATCGGGTTCAGTTAAAAAGCGATAGGGGTGATAGGTCAAGGCTTTTGTACCAACACGAATATTTTTTATATGAGCAAAATCAGGTTCAGTGAGAGGCATTAACATAGACCTGAAAACGTCTGCTTTCATTGTTCCTGGATCTCCACCCGTAACTAATATATCAGAAATTTCTGGATGTTGTTTAATATACGTATGCAAACGTGTCGAATCATCCTCTAAAAACCTGTCTTTTCCTACAAATTGATTAAACCTAAAACAATATGTGCAATAGGCGTGACATGTTTGAGCATTTTTATGAAACATTAAACAGGTATTCTTGTATTTATGTTGTAAGCCTTCGCATTCATAACTATCATCATCTTCAAAAATTGTAGGTCGGTTTGCTGATTGGTTCGCAGGAGCAGGGTTTTTTTTACTTCTTAATTTAGATATAGCTTCAGCAATCTGATCTCTAGAAGCTCCTTCGTCATTTAAGTGTGAAATACATGAAATCTCATCTTTTTCGAGCATGCCTGGTTGAGGAAAGGTTAGCTGGAATAAAGGATCGAAATGATAATGATCCCAATCAATAATATCAACCACATGTTGATTAATTTTAAAAGGAAAAACTTGAGCTACAATTTCTCTTTCTTTTAAGAAAGGGTCAACAATTCCTTTTTCTTCAAAAATGCGAGCTATATCTGTCCGTAAATATTTTTTATAAGGCTTATGCTTAATGACATAGCCTGAATCACAGACGTAATCTTTTGGAGGCGTGAAATCTACTTTAAAATTATCATAATGTGACATATTCATCATAAAACCATCCTTGTCATAAAGTTTTATAAGCAAAGTAAAGATAAATAAACTTATACGTTTATAAAAGGCTTAATGACAGAGTTAGATAAATATGACAATGAAATCGATAAATATGGTAATAATGTTGTAGAGAAAGTAAACTTAGAATGATGGATAAAAAAAACATTCCTTATATAGGATTTGAAATCAGTAAAGACGACAAGATTACGGAGGTAAGAAGCTCCGGGAAGACACAGAACTATGTCCCTACAATTGGGATCCATCGACACAAACATCACGAGATTTTAATTATAAAAAAAGGAGGGGGTACACACTTTATCGATTTCAAAAAGATAAATGTGGTAGATAATCAGATATTCTTTTTAAGACCCGGACAAGTTCATCAGTTTTTACCTCATGAAGATACTGAGTTTTACTTTGTAGCCATAGATAGTGATGAAATTCAACTAAATAGTGTCGTTAAGCTGAGTCATTTTGAGTTTTTTCAATCATTTCACACAGCAGGTTACGAAGTGTTTGATGAAGTTGATTCGTTAATTACGCTTACCAAAAAGATAAGGAAATTATTGATGAATGACGAAAAATCAATCAATCATCATATCTTAATGAGTAGCTATACCGTTATATTCTTAATAGAGTTGCAAAATAAATTTCTGCATTTAATCAAAGAAAGTAGTCAACAACATAGTTCTCCGAATCTTGTTATTGAGTTTAATAAATATATAGATAACTCCTCTATTTCAAAACGCTTTGTAAAAGACTATGCTGACTTATTGTTTGTATCATCAAACTATTTAAATGAAGTCATTAAAAAAGAAACTAATAAACCCGCTAGTTTTTGGATTAATCAAAAAATATTACTAGAGTGCAAACGTCTTCTTACACAATCCTCCTTATCTATAAAAGAAATTTCTAGTCAATTAGAGTTTTCAAATTCTGCTCATTTTAATCGTTTTTTTAAACGACATTTGGATATAACCCCATTGGAATTTAGAAAACAATATCAGTAATGTTATGTTGCTTTTAAAGACAAGGTTAGAGTGAATCGAGCGACAACTTCCTTAGTTTCAGAACAAATCCCTTGAATCTGAATAGGCGCATGATGACGTTCTTCTGTAGAACAGACTAAGTCAATAAGCTGATTAATTTTATCCCCTTCATCACAACAAAATAGAACAGCATGTTCAGCTCGTTTCAAAAAATCTGCTTGTGTGTCTTTAAAGATAATAGACACTTTTTTTGTCGATAAAGATGCACAATGCATAGCTAAAAGACCGGCCGATAAATCAGCCCCCATCATTAAAACCCCAAAATACATAGACCCTAAATGATTTTTTGTGAAAAAATAAAGAGGGATATAAAGATGAAGAGATTGTAGGCTTTTTTTCTTTATTCGAGGAAAACAAAAGCATAATAAGGGAATCTTAAAGAAAGCAAACAAAAACAAAGTGCAATTATTAACAGATTTAATCATATATAAGAGCTACCAAATTTATATTAAAAATAAACATGAATGTATTTATTCAAAAGAGGGAATAGTATAATAGAGAGTAAGACATGAGCTTGTTAGATCACACAAAACCCTATCAAGGCAGATTTTTCACTGAATTTTCAGAGGATAAAATTCAGTGCAATCTATGTCCAAGACACTGTGTCATTGGTAACGAGCAGCGGGGTTTTTGTTTTGTTAGAAAGAATGTAAAGCAAAAGATGGTCTTAACGGCCTATGGAAGAAGTAGTGGCTTTTGTGTTGATCCTATTGAAAAAAAACCCTTGAATCATTTTTATCCAGGAGAGTCTATTTTATCATTTGGTACAGCAGGCTGTAATTTAGGATGTAGATTTTGTCAAAATTGGGATATATCCAAAGCCAAAGAAATGGATCGATTACAACAATATGCATCTCCAGAAGCGATAGCGCATCGATGTAAAGAATTAGGTTGTATAGGTGTTGCATTTACCTATAATGACCCTGTCATATTTGCAGAGTATGCTATAGATATTGCAAAAGAGTGTAAAAAATTGGGTTTAAAAACGGTTGCTGTTACGGCTGGATATATTTGTCCAGAAGCCAGAGAAGAGTTTTATTCCTATATGGATGCAGCCAATGTCGACTTGAAAGCCTTTACGCAAACGTTTTATAAAAAGTTGTGTATGGCAAATTTAGAACCCGTGTTAGAGACTCTAAAATATTTAAAACATCAGACCAAGGTCTGGTTCGAAATAACAAATCTTGTCATCCCTAATAACAACGACAACGATACCGAAATCCATGAAATGTCCAAATGGATCATGGATAATCTTGGACCCGATGTACCCTTACATTTTACGGCCTTTCATCCAGATTTTAAAATGATGGATACCCCAGCTACAACTCCAGAATGTTTAATCAAAGCAAGACGAATTGCCAAAGAGTATGGACTTCATTATGTATATACAGGAAACATGCATAGCCAAGACACAGCAAGTACCTATTGCCCTAATTGCAATCGTTGTATTATTGAAAGAGACTGGTACCAGTTAGGAGAGTATCATATCAAAGATAGCCACTGTGCCTTTTGTAATTATCCTATTGAAGGTGTGTTTTTAAATAATCGAGGAGATTGGGGACGAAAAAGAGTGTCGATTCAATTTTAGGTTCACATAAATGATCTAAACCCTTTATACTAATATCAACTAATTAAAAAAAGGGGCTTATTATGTCATTTGATGCTCATTATATATCTGAAAAAGTATTTCAACCGTCTCTACCATTCAAAGAAAATGCTGTTGTTAACACAGATGACTTATATCAAGAAGCGGATCAAGACCGAATGGAATTTTGGAATAAACAAGCCCAAAAATTAGAGTGGATAAAACCCTGGGAAGCAACATGTGAATGGAATAAGCCCTTTGCCAAATGGTTTGTAAACGGAAAATTAAACGCTTCAGTTAATTGTATAGATAGACATCTTGAAACAAAAAAAGACAAAATTGCTCTACAGTGGGAAGGCGAAAATGGTCTCGAAAGAAATATCACATATAAAGAACTATCTCAACATGTTAACCAATTATCCAATGTTCTCAGAAATCAATTATCTGTTAAAAAAGGAGATAGAGTTACCCTATATATGCCCTTAATTCCAGAACTTGTCTTTGCCGTTCTGGCTTGTGCACGAATTGGGGCTATTCATAGTGTCGTATTTGGAGGGTTTTCAGCAGAATCATTAAAAGACAGAGTTCAAGATTCAGATTCTAAACTTGTCATTACAGCCGATGGAGGATCACGGCGAGGAAAAATTTTAAATCTAAAAAATATTGTAGATGAAGCATTAGATAATAATGAGCATCACGTAGAAAACGTTTTAGTCGTCAAACATGCTCACAATGACTGTCATTGGGAAGAGGGTAGAGATGTTGATTATCAGACGAGTATGGAAAAAGAATCTGCAGAATGCAAAGCAGAAGTGATGGACAGCGAAGACCCTCTTTTTATTTTATATACCTCTGGAACAACGGGTAAACCAAAAGGAATTTTACATACTACAGGCGGATATTTAACCCATGCTACTTACTCAACAAAAGTAGTCTTTGATTTAAAAGATGATGATGTATATTGGTGTACGGCTGATATTGGATGGATTACAGGTCATACCTATTTAACTTATGGCCCCCTATCTAATGGAGCCACTGTCTTTATGTATGAAGGAACTCCAGATTATCCAGATCAAGGCATATTTTGGAAACTAATTGAAAAGTATAAAATCAGTATTATGTATACTGCGCCAACTGCAATTAGATCGTTTATGAAATGGGGAGATCATATTCCAGCAAAATATGACTTAAGCTCCTTACGTTTATTGGGAAGTGTCGGAGAACCAATAAACCCAGAAGCCTGGACATGGTACTACACCCATATCGGCAATAATAATTGCCCCATTGTTGATACATGGTGGCAAACCGAAACGGGCGGGATTATGATTTCAACGTTACCTGGCTTGCATAATATGAAACCTGGGTATGCAGGTAAACCGTTACCAGGTATTAGTGCTGATATTTGTGATCATAAAGATGCCTCTGTTCAAAAAGGGGGCGGGCTTTTAAGCCTTACCGAACCATGGCCATCAATGGCACGAGGAATTTGGGGCGATAATGAACGTTTCAAAGAGGTCTATTGGTCACAATTAGACAGTTATTTTACAGGTGATGGAGCTATAAGAGATAAAGACGGCTATATTATGGTATTAGGCCGTGTAGACGATGTAATTAATATTGCCGGGCATCGTATAGGAACTATGGAAGTAGAAAGCAGTTTAGTAGATTGTGACAAGGTTGCAGAAGCTGCAGTGGTAGGCGTTCAAGATGAGATTAAGGGGCAAGCATTATTAGCCTTTGTTATATTAAAAAAAGACACGGTTGAGACAGATGAGTTAAAATATGAGTTGAAACAGTTTGTAAGTAAAAAAATAAGCCCCATAGCTAAGCCAAAGTTCATTGTATTTACAGAAGATCTTCCTAAAACAAGAAGTGGAAAAATCATGAGAAGATTATTAAAAGCTATTGCATTAAATCAAGAAGTAGGGGACACGACATCCTTAGCAAATCCAGGAATCGTTTCAGAATTGAGAGAACGATTTAAAAAAGAAAAAAAGGAATCTATACCTCAAATATAAGTAAAATGGTATAGTACACTTCAAAAAAGGAAGGCTGAGGCAGAAAAAGAGATGACGAAGATGAAAAATAAATCAAAATTTGGTTTTGGAACCTATAGAATTGAAAACATTGAAGAACATAAAGAGACATTATATAAAGCCTTAGAAAAAGGAGTTAACGTCATTGATACAAGCAGCAATTACTCCCACGGTGACTCTGAGCGTTGTATTGGGGATGTTGTAAGTGACCTTATTAGACAAGAAAAAGTGGAGAGAACAGATCTTACTATAATAAGTAAGGCGGGATACATTCAAGGGGATCTATTGCATGAGATTACATCCAAAAACATTGATGAAGACAAGATTGTAAATTGCGAAGCTCACTTAAAACATTGTATTGAACCTGATTTCTTAGAAGATCAATTATCAGCATCATTAGATCGATTAAAAATGGATTATTTAGATTGCTTTTTGCTTCATAATCCTGAATATTACTTGCAATATAGTAAAAAGAGTTCGGAAGACGAAGACCTACTATATGCAGAGTACTATGACAGGATAGAAAAAGCATTTCATTATTGCGAGACAGAGGTTAAGAAAGGAAGAATAAAGTCTTATGGCATAAGTTCTAATACATTTTCATTAAACCAAGACAGTATTGATTCAACATCATTAAAAAAGGTTTGTGAGATAGCTGACCGAATACAGTCTAATCATCACTTCAAGGTCATTCAATGCCCGTTTAATCTAATAGAAAACACGTTGATAACAAGCAATTTTTTTGAGTTTGCAAAAGAAAAAGATCTTTTTACCTGTATCAATCGACCATTAAATGCCATACATAACTCCAAATTACTCCGATTAAGTGAACTAGAAGAAACAATAGAGGTGACCTACATAGAAATTGAAGATTTAATGGAACAAGGGATACAACTAGAAGAATCCATTAAAGAAAAACTAACCGAAAAAGAAGCGAAGGCCGTGTTTATAGAATACTTGAATTTTTGTTCCGTATTAAAGCGATCATACCAATCTGAATTGTCCTATTTTTCATTTAAAGATTTTTTAAAATATTCTATTTACCCCGCAGTAGAACAATATCTAAGTTTATTTCAAGAAGATCAAATAGATGATGAGATTCAAGAAAACCTTCAAGAATATATGACTCATTTTAATGAACTCATAAAATCTATACTAGGATTCAGTTCTAACAGACATAATGAATACGTGAGAGATATAAAAGCGGCTATATGCAAAAACCTTAACCCTGAATTGTTTGATATTGGGCTATCACGACTGTTGTTAAGCATCTACACATCAACTTCCAACATAGACTGTATATTGCTGGGTATGAGGCAAGATAGATATGTTCAAGAGGCTGTAGAGGTTATGAAAGAGCCTGAGTTAAAATTAAACACCCAATTTTGGAGAAACACACAGGAGACTCTAAAATTTTAAGAGATAAAAAACACATTTTTTTTGATTTCGATGGAACCCTAGTTGATTCGTTAAACGATGTTAGTACATCCATAAATAATTCATTAATAGAGCTTGGTTTCGAAGAATTATCGCCAACTGTAATTCAATCTTTAGTAGGTCCAGACTTAAGAGATACACTAACAACAGCGGTTAATCACCGTTCCTTTGATTTTGATACCTTTATACCTGTTTATGTAGAAGATTATTATCATAACTGTGTGAAAACAACGGTTCTTTATGATGACGTAATCAACATATTACAAGTATTAAAAGAACGAAAAAAAACCTTGTATATTCTTACAAATAAACCTGTAAAACAAACTACTCAAATAGCAAGGTCTTTAAAAATAGTGGATTATTTCGAAGAGATAATTGGTCCAGATACATATGATAAAGCAAAACCAGACCCAATAGGAATTATTTCTACACAAAAAAAGTGTGGCTTGCATGCCAAAGATATGGTGATGATTGGAGATACCGAAATAGATATATTAACAGCAAAAAATGCCAATATCGATTCTGTAGCTGTAAGCTATGGATATAGAGAGAAAGAAGTGTTAAATGAATATAGCCCTACTTTTATGATCAATAAGTTAAAAGAGTTAATTTTATAAATAACTTAACATTTTAAAAGAAATAAGTTACAATATAAAATATGTTTTACCGTTCATACAACAACGGCGGAAATTATTTCTGGCTTGGATTGACATTTTTCTTTCTTTTTGGGGGGCTTAAAACAGTCTTCTTACTACTTCAATTATTTACGTTTTTACCCTTAATACTTGTTGCATTTATTGGATTTAGACTGATTAAGTCTATCAGCAAAAACACTCATTACAACAAAAATGTTGGACATTTCAGTAAAAATAAAAAGCATTTCGTAGAATTAGTAGTGCATTTATTAGTCAAAGCGATTAAAGCTGATGGGGTAGTTGATCAACGAGAAATTCAAAGCATTCTAAACTTTTTCCAATCTCGATTAAGATATAGCAGTACTGACATACAATGGGTAAATGATTTAATTCAACATGCCTTACGAAAAAACTATAAAACAGAAACTATTACTACAGAGATAAATCAACAGTTTGGAATTGACGGAAAAAAGTTAGCATTAGAATTGATATTTGAAGTGGTTACCGCAGATCATCATATTTCCAAAGAAGAAATGATCTTTATAGATAAAGTAACAGCACAGCTCAACATTGACCCTAGTTATACTGAGCTACTCAAACAAAGCTATGCCATTTCAAAAACACAAAAAAAAGAATCACGAGATTATGAAATATTAGGTGTTAGCTCAGAGTCAAGCGCAGAAGATATTAAAAAAGCATATAGAGCGCTATGTAAAAAATTTCATCCAGACAGAGTTCAACATTTAGGCGAGGAGTTTAAAATATTTGCTGACGAAAAAATTAAAGAGATCAATAGAGCTTACGAGAATATAACACAAAAATCTCCAGCATGACGCAACTGTCTGATTTAGACAGCTCTTTAAAGATTAATGATTCCTATAGATTTTTATTGACCTATTTAAAGTTAATTGAGCAAAACGAAACATTAGCTCTTCCCACAGGCACAGAAAAAGCAAGTATTATTGATGAGTGGAAAGAAGTGCTTCCACAGTCATGTCTTATTGCATCAAAGGGATTTTTAAGTGATTTAACCGAACTATGGATGGATTTAGTAAATGAATGTAGTGTGCATGCCTCTACGCTAACAATAAGTGACTGTATTTTTCAGCTGAAGCAAATACGAAAAAAGGGTAATAATGTAAATGTGTCTTCCGGAATTAGTGATGCCTATCGCCAAGAAATAGAAATACTAACAAAAATTCCAAAAGTAATTGAAAATATTGATGAAATCTACAAAAAAGCTATTAAAGAAAAAGATGCTCAGACATTCCTCCTTACATATGTTGAAGAACAACTCGTCAATCAAAGTGAAATATTCCCAAAATCAACATTAATCGAACAAATCCAAGAATTTTGGAAAGAACGTATAAAAGAAAAACAATTAAAAGCGAAAGAAACGTTTATTCTCGATCTGTCTCGTGCATTTTTTAATGTAGCCTTAGCCGTTGGAATCCCAAGAAACCGTACTATTTTAGAAGCTATTTATGTGAAATTAAAAGAAAAAAAAGAAGAGTAACGATACTACATTACAAGTGTATTAACCGAAATATCATGATCTTCGATAGTCCAGTCATCAAACACTTGTTCAGGAAAACATACACCTATTTTTGCTGAATCAACATTCTTTAATAAACGGTCATAAATCCCTTTGCCATGTCCAATACGTTGCCCAGAGAGGCTAAAAGCAAGTCCAGGGACGATATATAGGGTGTCAACGAGTGAAGAATTTAAGATGTCATCAGATAACGATGGTTCTTGAATAGAGTAGGGGCCAACACATAAATCATCATAAGATCTGAAACGTACAAAAGAATAGGTCTCTCCCATACACTTTGGCATATATAAAGGCAACGAACGAGACATACAAAAATCGATAAACGAAATAATATCTGGCTCATCAAGAGTAGGCATATAAACAGCAATCTGCTTAACCTTAGTCGATTCTATATACTTTATTAACTGAGAACAAACAGACTTACTATATATGCTCTTCTGATCAAGGTTTAATATAGAAAGTCGTTCGCGAGACAAGCGACGTATATCAGCTTTAGCTAGCACGATGATGACGTTGAAGTGATTCTACGACTAAATCACCAATTTCTGTAGTAGAATAGCCCATTTTTGCTGCAGCCTGAGACTGCATTTTTAATACAACATCACGAATAGCCAGGTCCAGAGCTATTGCAGCATCTTTATATCCTAAATGATCCAAAAGCATCTGTGCCGCACCAATAGCCGCAACAGGGTTGATTTCATTCTTTCCTGTAAAATCAGGCGCCGTTCCTCCAATAGGCTCAAACATAGAAACTCCCTCTGGGTTCAGGTTTCCTCCAGGAGCAACACCTAATCCACCTTGAGTAATAGCGGCAAGATCCGTAATAATATCTCCAAACATATTTCCAGTTACAATCACATCAAATCGTGCAGGGTTATCGACCATATAAATACAAACGGCATCTACATGCACATAGTCTCGTTTAATTTTTGGATATTCTTTACCGACCTCATGAAACACTCGCTCCCACAAATCATAAACATACGTTAATACATTCGTCTTTCCACATAGGGTTACTTTTCCAATAAATCCTTCTTCTTTTTCTTTTGAAGAAAGCCCTTTCCACGCTTTGTCTTGATTACGCTTCACAGCTTGCTCGAATGCAAACCTAATACATCGTTCTACTTGATGTCGAGTATAAATCATTTTTTGAACAGCAACTTCATTCTCTGTATTCTTTTCAGAAAATGATCCTTCACCTGTATATAAGCCACCTGTATTTTCACGAACAACGAGATAATCGATATCTTCTGGTTTTACATTTTTTAAAGGAGAATCAACATTTTCATAGAGTTTAATAGGGCGTAGATTAATGTATTGATCTAAGTCAAAACGCATTTTTAATAAAATATCTTTTTCTAAAATCCCAGGCTTAACATCTGTATGTCCAATTGCTCCAAGCAATACAGCATCATACTCTTTTAAACCTTGGCACTCATCGTCCGTTAATAGCTTTCCTTCGTTAATATAACGTGTGCCGTTATAGTTTAATTCATCATAATTCAGTTCAATATCATGTAATGCACAAACACTAGTTAAGGCTTTTAAGGCCTCTGCAATGACTTCAGGTCCAGTTCCATCTCCACCAATAACAGCTATTTTCATATTATTATCCTTTATAGAGTAGCTTTAATTCGTTTTTTACCACGGGCTACTAACATTTTATTAATCGCATTAATATACGCTTTTGCAGAGGATGCTAATACATCTGTCGTAGACGATCGCCCAACAAAAACACGTCCGTTATCTCGTAATCGAACCACCACTTCACCCAAAGCATCAGTTCCTCCAGTTATGGACTGAAGCGTATATTCAATTAAATTGATTTTTTCATTAATTATTTTATCAATTGCTTTATAAATGGCATCGACAGATCCGGCACCAGACTCTGTTCCAGACAAGATTTGATCATCTTTTTTTATGGTAACCGTGGCCTTAGGCTGATCTTCACCAGTTGCATGAACTTCAAAGTTATCTAAAGAAAAAATCTCTTGTACTTGGTAAATTTCATCAGAGACTAGCGCATGTAAATCTTCTTCTAAAATATCCTTTTTTTTATCTGCTAACAACTTAAACCTGATAAATGCTTTTTCAAGATCATCTTCAGACAGTGTATAGCCACATTCTTTTAAACGATCTACAAAAGCATGCCGACCTGAATGTTTACCCAATACTAATTTATTTTCAGATAAACCAACCATTTCTGGACACATGATTTCATAGGTTTGCTTTTGCTTTAACATTCCATCTTGATGAATACCAGCTTCATGAGCAAAAGCATTAGCCCCTACAATCGCTTTGTTAGACTGAACCACAGACCCTGTAATATGACTAAGCAAACGAGAAGTCTTAGTAATTTCCTCTGTATTTATATTCGTCTTGCAATCATACAAATCGTCTCGAACTTTAATCGCCATAACGACTTCTTCCATGGCTGTATTCCCGGCACGCTCACCAATTCCATTAATCGTACATTCAACCTGAGAAGCTCCATTAATAATACCTGAAAGGGCATTTGCAGTTGCAAGACCTAAATCATCATGACAATGAACTGAAATATCTACATTTTCTATTCCTACTACTGTATTAGAAAGATAGCGAATAAGATCCCCATATTCCTCAGGAATCATATAACCTACAGTATCTGGAACGTTAATAACGGTAGCCCCAGCTTTGATGACTTCTGAATAAACTTGTGCTAAAAACTCACGATCAGATCTGCCAGCATCTTCGCAGGAAAATTCTACATCCTCTACAAAACTTTTGGCATATTTTACGGAATCCACCGCTTTTTCAAGAACTTTTTCTGGACTCATATTTAGTTTGTACTCCATATGAATAGGGGAGGTCGCAATAAACGTATGAATTCGTGGACGTTTGGCGTCTTTAACCGATTCAGCTGCTAATTCAATATCTGTTTTAACGGCTCTACATAAACTACAAACTGAAGACCTTTTTATTTTTCGTGCGATAGCTTGAATCGATTCAAAATCTCCTTTAGAACTAATCGCAAATCCAGCTTCTATAATATCAACGTTAAGTTGTTCAAGATGGGCTGCAATATCTAATTTTTCTTTGAGATTCATAGAACATCCTGGGGATTGTTCTCCATCTCTCAAAGTTGTATCAAATATTTTTATTGTCCGTGCCATCTTTTATGCCTCCTAATACTGAGTCTATTATAATAAAATTTAGAGGAAAAGAGAACGAAGAGAAATACAGTTTAAATAAGCGGTAAGTAGCTTTTAGCTTCAAGTAAAACTTTAGTGTTATTTAGGTCAACAGCATTGGGTTTATATATTTAATGAACTCTCTGTTATTTAGCTTCAAAACCTTTGTTCATTTTTCAAAACTCACTATCATGTCTTTGAATTTTTTGTCAAAGAGTGTCCATTTTGGAAAGTTTCGGTATATACAAAAAGGGTTCTTAAGATCCCTAAGTTCAAACCCAAAACTTTTAAGAAGTTCAGATATTTCTTTAGAGGGGCGCTCAGAAAGAGTAAGTTGAGAAATAATCTGGATTTTCAAGCTAACAGCTGCGCACGACCAATCTTGAAGCGTATTATCATCTAAGCGGTCCTTAAAACACTGAGGAATATCATCATGACGAGTCATAAATTGATCTTCTAAAAGGTCAGGGAATTTCTTTGCTATACAAATAGCTAGATCATATTCCTCACTATGAATACAAGAACATAGCAATCCCGACAAACCAAAAAAAGGTTTTGAACTTTTTTCTAAAAAAGAGCTTAACAAATCTTTAATTTGTTTTCCTTTTGTATTTCTAGAAGATGTGCATTTCAGCAAAGATTTAATAACCTTAAACGATAATTTTTCATGAAAACGACTCCATCCTTCATGAAGTTTAGTGAAACCATCTTGAAACAACTCATCATCTTCAAAAATCTTAGCTCCAAAAGCACTTGAAAACAAAGAAAATAGTTCATTCGTTCTGTCTGAAAACGAATCTATATCTCGCTCACACATCAGTCTATATTTCAAACACGTTCCTATAGAAACAAGCTGTTGGAATTTGAATTTTGGATCATCTTTTGTAATTCTAGACATGGAACAATCATAGTCAATAATAGAGAAATTAAGATATTTTTCTGGAACTCCACTTTCTTTCAAAAGACATCTTGAAAAATCCATGATTTCTTCGGAAAAAGACCGCTGAAAATCTTCTGACAAATGTCTTAAAATAAGCTGATACTTAGCTAAGTTTATTTGAGGCAGCATCCAGACAGAAGACTTTTTAACTAATTGAGCCTCAATATCTCCTTTAATGATCCCTAACCACTTTTTGGGAAAACCCTTGATATCCTCTACAACTTCACTTGTCTGAACACGAAATGAGAATTTGTTTTTAGGACTTAGCCAAGAAATATCTGTATCTTCATTACTTCTCTGAATAAGAGTAGTAGAGTCTGGGGATAATGGAGCTCCATCTTGATCAAAAAATATATCTGGACCAGTGGTCTTGATAACAAAATTCATTCCGGGCTTTTCTTCAGGATTTCTTACATTAAAATATGTTAATTTAAAATGAGGATATGAAGTTGAACTCATCTGTTTAATCATATTCTTTATAGATGTTAGTATCGCTGGATGATTTATTTTTCCCGTAGCCAGAATATCATTATTATTATTTGTCATATAAAATTGAGAGGGATCAGAAAACAGTTTATTGAACTTTCCAGGTGTTAAATTAGGCTCCGGCTCCTTGCGATCCTCAACTGGATTGAAAATAGAAACATCAGTATCTAAATAACATCCCCCAAAATGCCACACACATAGGACTCGTAATATATCAGACATTCTAGCATAGTTTGGATTAATTCGTTTTGACTCTAATTCAAAAGCCTTGCGTAAGAATCTAGAATCAAATGGACCTGAAAACAAAGTGTCCAAACTTTGATTCACTGAACATAAGTTTATGCTATTCTCCTTGCAAAAACGAGTAACTTCAGGCGTTATATTATCCGTCCATAATGTGACTGATTCTTTATCTTTTAATGCACAAACACGACGAATATTTGCAAGGTGAGAGCTGTAACCAGTAATAGGTTTCCCAAACCAAATATAATGAACACTATTGAACACTTTTTTCAAAAGGTCTTTAGGTTTAGATGCTAGCACCTCTATTTCTGGCCTTAGTTCAGTAAGCTGAGAAGAACGAGAACGAAAAGATACCGTCTGTTTAGGGTTAGGCCCGCTAACTGTTTCAACTACTACTGCCGTACCGGTTGGAACAGTTACCGTCTTACCTTGATTAACAATTGTAGTCAAAGACTGTCGCCCAGAAGTAATAGTTGTGGTTACAGTTGTAAAAGATAATGTCAAATTAAAAACCTTTTTATAAGGTTATCGTATTACTAATGAAAAAAAATTCACTTTGTTTTCACGATCTCAAACATAACGTTGTTGACGAAAAACCCCATTTCAATTATTTTTCAAATCTCTAAGTTCTAGATTTCCTACTTGAAAGAATTAATCATAAGAGTAAGTAGATAACATCCTAGTGTTAATCTTCATCACTGTCTGATGAAGTTTCATAGTCAAAGCGATCCGCATATCCACATTTTTCTAGATCATCTTGATTAATATTAAGTTCACATAATAATGACACTTGTTCATCCTCTGAAAGAGATTCAGCTTCCATAATAACAGGAATTAAATCTTTTGATTCGAAAGGTCCTACGTCTTTCAATAATCCTACTTTTTCAACATCTGAAAGAGATCCCGCCTCTATAATAACAGGAATTAAATCAGTTGATTCAAAAGGTCCTAAGTGTTTCAATAATCCTGCTTTTTCAACTATTTCATGTTCTGATTTAATTATACCGTCTATTAATTGAGTATTTAAATCAGCTGAATTAATACCATGTTTTGATTTAGGAAGATCATCTAAGCAATCAGATAATGACCTAGAAACAGTTTCCACCTCCAAACTATGTTTGTATATTCCTGGAAATTTTTTTCGAATAGTATTTGAAAAATCAAAGTGTTTACTATGAATACATGCACATGCAATTGCGTCCAACTTAAAAAAAGGCTTTGAAATTCTTGCTAAGTATGAATTTTTTGTTACATCATCAATACTAGTTGATTTTAAAAGTAATTTTACCACTTTACAGAGCAATCTTTCATAATAATCATTAAAAATCAATTTAAAGGATAAACTGTCTAGAGGCGCTTCAAATTCCAACACATCAAAAGATGGGATTTCTTCTAAGAATTCACATAGAAGTTTTTGAGTTAATTCTGAATGATCTCTATTCATTTCATTGATCAACCTGTATTTCAAGCATATACCTTTTGAAATAAGCTGTTGAAGTTTACATTTAGGGTCATCTGTAACTTTATTCATAGAATAGTCATAATCAATAATAGAGAAATCAAGATAACCATCAGGAACACCGTGTTGTTGCAAAAAACACCTTGAGTGTTTCATCATCTTTTCAAAAAATGACCTTTTATTTTCATCTGAAAAATGCCTTAAAACTAGCTCATATTTTGCTAAATTAATTTGTGGAAGTCTCCAAATAGACATTTTTTTATTTAATTGAGCTTCGATATCAACGAGTATTAGAGCTTCCCATTTTGCAGGATGACTTTCAATGTCTTCTGTATTTTTAGGGGTGCGAACAAAATTGACAAATTTAGACTTAGGTTTTATCCATAAGCAGTCAGTATCTTTATTCATTCTTTCTATAAAAAAAGAGTTTTTTGGCTGAACCTCTCCTGCATATATATAAGGCCCAGTAGTGTATATAACATAGTCGACTTTGGCAGGTTTTAGAAATTGTAGATACCCATTAGGTCTAAACCTAAAATGAGAATGCTTATTTTGCTTTAAACATCGTACCATCTTGCTTAAAAACAATAGGGAAGTCACATTATACTTAAGTCTAGTTGCTAAAATGTCATTATTATTGTGTGAATGATAAAAATGTTGTTCTTCTGCAGAACATATTTGATTAAACTGAACTTCTGATATGTTAGGGTAATTAGCTTTTGAAGGATTAAACACTTTAACATCGGCATCCAAATACACTCCTGCAAAGTGTATCATACAAAGAAGACGAACAATATCTGACATACGAGCATAATTAGGAGATATTTTATGAGCCTCTACTTCATATATTTTTCGTAAGTACTGAAAATCAGATTTTTGCAAATTTTGAAAAGAAGAATCTATAACATCTGGATACAAGCTGTCTAAGTATTTATTAAACGAGGATAAATTACGTTCTGGAGGGGCTGAAAACAAAACATCTAAACATTCCCCTAAATGACACAAGTTAATACCATTTTTCTTGCAGAAAAGAGTTACTTGAGGAGTTATGTTATCAGTCCATAACGTTACGCCCTCATTACCTTTTAATTTGCAAACACCGGCAATATTTTTCAAATAAGAGGGGTAGTTTGTTAATGGAGCTCCACACCAAAAATAATGTACTGTGTTACATACTTTTTTTAAACGCTCTTTGGGATTAAATATATGAAGCTCTTGTTGCAAAGCTGTAGATAATACCCCCCTAGAACTTAGAGATATAGTTTGTTCCGGTTTTTGACCGCTCGATGTTGTGACTGTTACATCAAATCCATGAGGAACTTTCACTTCTTCTCCGTTACCTTTTGTAATTTTAACAGTGGAAAGTCGAGAACCACTGACCAAAACAGTAGTTGTTGTAGATAGCATTTATACTCCTTTAAGCTTATTATCGTTTTAATTAAATGAAAAATTTCATTTTTATTTTGAAAAATACACAGAAAGTAAATGCAGTGCTATTTACAAGATTTCTAAACTCATAGATTTCTACAAAAAAATAGTAAGATTATTTTATAAATTGAATACGAAAAGAAAAATGAAAAAGAGTAGCGATTAATGAAAAAAATGTAGTTTTCAATAATAGACTATCTGGCAATTTATATTGAAAAATATAAAAACAGCATGAAATTTAAGAAATATCAAAAATAACGTTTTTGACGAAAAACCCCATTCCAATTATTTTTTAAGTCTCTAAATTCTGGATTTCCTGCCTGAAGGAAATAATCATAAGATTCTTTGGCAAAGCCAATGAGTAAGGCTGGTCCTGCTGTAAATTTATCTCGAGCAATGCCTGAGATCTCATAATGTGTTTTATAATCAGGACCTGGCTGAAGAGTCATTAAACTTTTTTTAATGCTCCAAAATGAATAGGTTAAATGACCAAAGGATGCTCCTATTTTGATATTTTTTACTAACGCTAGCGATGTTATCGTTCCAGAGTAAATATAAGTTCCAGCACCTCCAAGTAACATCCCCGCTGAAGCAAACCCTACTTGAGGTTTTTCCACAATTTTTGCATGTCTGGCTAATGAATAGACTGTGCCTGCACTATAACCTAGAACTCCTCCAGTGAATGATCCTGGGAAAATTGCGCCAAAAGAGATTCCATTAATCGCCCCATCATAAACAGGCCCATCATTCATAAGTGAATTAATACTTCCATAAATAAGACCTGCACCCATTGTATATGGCGCAGCTTGAACCATTCCTTTCGCCAGTGGATCTAAATCAAACTGATTATCATATAATATTGACCCAGAAATACCCCCTGTAAGAATGCCAATAAAGGATTCTTTCCAAAAATGTTCTCGAAAAACGTTTTTGCCAAAATTTACTAGAACAAACCCAGATAATCCCCCAATAATCGCTCCTTCATTTTTAGCTATTATTAAAGTTGGTTTTTGAATCGAAATCATTAGGATGATTAAGAAGATAATAATATATTTCAGAGTATAATTCATACTTAAATTTAACATATTTAGTCAAAAAATTCAGTGAGTTGGATTAACTATAACCTGAATAGTATTTAACAAAGCATATAAATTATCTATAATGAGAATTATGAAAATCCTATCATGGAACGTAAATGGACTACGAGCATGTTATAACAAAGGTGCATTTACATCATTTTTAGAACACGTAAACCCAGATATTTTGTTTCTTCAAGAAACCAAATTGCAACCGGATCAAGTCCCCCCAGAACTAGATAACCCTAATGGTTATTATACAGAATGGAACTCTGCTGAGAAAAAAGGCTATAGCAGCGTAGCTCTTTTCAGCAAAGTAAAACCTCTACAAGTCTTTAAAGAAATAGGCGTAGAGAAATTTGATCGAGAAGGACGCGTCATTGGCATTGAAACAGACGATTTTATAGCATTTGGCGTCTATTTTCCTAATGGACAAATGTCTGAAGAGAGATTGGCCTACAAACTAGAGTTTTATGACGTTTTCTTTAACTATTGTAATAAAATAGCCGATCATTATAAAAAACCTTTATTCATATCAGGGGATTATAATACAGCACATAAAGAAATAGATCTCGCTAGACCCAAAGAAAATGAAACGGTTTCAGGATTCTTACCTATTGAACGTGAATGGCTTGATAAACTCATAGACCAATACGGATACCAAGATACCTTTAGAAAATTCAATACGAATAAAGACGAATATTCCTGGTGGAGTTACAGAGCTAGAGCCAGAGATAGAAACGTAGGGTGGAGAATCGACTATGTCTTTTCAAATGAAGACTCCACTTCATTATTAAAAGATGCATTCATTTTGCAAGATATCAAAGGTTCAGACCATTGCCCGGTTGGAATCGAACTTCATGCCTAAAGAAACTATTTCCTCCAAGCTAGACAGAAGCTTTAACGTTTATTCTATTTTAAAAAAAGCATACCCCAATCTAACGACTTTTTTAGAGCATAAAAACCATTTTGAATTATTAATCGCCGTTATTTTATCAGCTCAATGCACAGATGAACGTGTAAATAAAACAACCCCCGGGTTATTCAAACAGTTCCCAACAGCAAAGGCACTAGGAAACGGAAATTTAGACGATATTAAACACTGTATAAAATCGATTAACTTTTTTAATAACAAATCCAAAAATATCAAAGAAACAGCTCTAATATTAGATAAAAAATATAACGGAACTGTCCCTGACACTCTAAATGAGTTAATCAAACTTCCAGGCGTTGGCAGAAAAACCGCGAATGTCATACTTGGGCAAGCCTTCGGAAAACCTGGAATAACAGTAGATACACACGTTAACAGATTAAGCCGTCGTTTAGGATTTACACAAAAAAAAGAAGCTGTTCCTGTAGAAATGGACTTGCAAAAAGTATGGAAAGAAGACATTTGGAGCGATTTTTCAACAGTATTAATCTACCATGGAAGACAGATTTGTACGGCTAGAAAAGCAAAGTGCGATGACTGCATTATCGAACACTTATGCCCAAAAATTATCTCTTAAAAGAAAACCTTTCATTTTAAGCTGTTTTTTCTTATAATTAAACCCTGCTTGAAGCTGTTAAGGAGATAAGATATGGAAAAATCGATATTAAAAGCTACTGAAAGAGAAGAGCTTAGAAAAAATAAAGTTAAAAAACTAAGAGCACAAGGACTTATTCCTTGCGTTATTTATGGTAACAATAAAGAAAACACATTAATCTATGTCAAAAGTAACGAATATGACAAATCTGTTCGTTCTGAGTTTTTAAAAAACACCATCATAAAATTAGATATTGAGGGAAAAAAACCTCATAGTGAATTTGTTGTAACCTATGACCTTCAACGAAATGTTGTCAGTAGAGATATCACACATATCGATTTCTTACGCATTTCTGAAGATAAAGACGTTAAACTTAAAGTTCCGGTACATTTTAATGGAATCGCTCCTGGAACAAAAAAAGGTGGAGTTTTAATAAAGAAAATGGACTATGTTCTTGTACAATGTCTCCCTTCAAAACTTCCAGCTACTATTGAAATTGACCTGACAAGTCTTGAAGTCGGAGAATTTATTTCCGTTAAAGATATCCCTCAAGAAGACTATACTATCTTATCTCACCCTGATAACTCTATTGTTAGAGTAGCAGAACCTAGAAAAGCAGTTGAAGAAACATCTACTGAAGAAAGCGAAGAGGAAGCTGAAGGTGAAGGTGAAGAAGGAGCTACAGAGCAAGCGGAAGGTTCTTCCGAAGAAGCTAGCTCCTAGAGATAATACACATACCAACACTAAAATAAAAGCCGCATATTACTGCGGCTTTTTTTCTATATAATCAGATGAAATCTGCTGAAAATAATCTCTAGAATTAGCGAAATCATATTCATGTTGATGTATAATAAAAAGATATTTAGGCAAATATAAGGACGAATAAAAACGTAAAATCTTCTTTCTAACCGCAAATGACAACTCCTCTTCTGAATAGGATGTCACAGAGAAGGCACAACCTACATGCCCTCTAAGCGAATCTTCAACCGGAACAATGACAAATTCTTGAATATGCTTATCTTCTAACACAAGTTGCTCTAACGACTCCACAGATATATTTTCTCCATTAGAAATAAACATATGATCCGCACGTCCTGACACAAAAAGTTGAGATCCTTTCAAGGTTCCTAAATCATGAGTATTAAAAAAACCGTCATCATCCAGAGGAGAGATTAGGTCACCCTTCGGAGACAAATATCCAGAAAAAAGAGAATCAGATTTAACTCGAATCTCTCCATCAATGACCTTAATAAGCGAATGAGACAAACACTGTCCAGAACAATCTATAGACGATGATTGAAGTGATGTTAAAGATACATGTGAAAAGGTTTCAGTCATCCCATACCCCATATATATGGGTAGTCCCGCACTTAGAGCCTCCTGTATATCTTTATGCTGCAATTTAGCCCCGCCCAATAAAAGACAATCTAATGAGGATGTAGGATGATAACTCATAAAACGAGATAGTTGTGATGCAACCAAAGAGACATGCGTGAAATTCATAGATGTCGATATATCATCTAAGACAATAGTTCCCCCTGAAAAAAGAACTCTAAACAGTATCCCCAAACCACTAACATGAAATAATGGAAGAAGCAGTAACCATGAAGACAAAGACGTAAAATCTAACGTTTTAGTTGATACTTTAGCATGAGCTATTGCTTGAGAATATCTATGAAGTACACATTTTGGATCAGCTGTTGTACCAGACGTAAAGATGCAAATCTCAGATTCATTACACAAAGAAGACTCCGAAGGCCCATCATGCGAATCAAGATCTTTAGGCAAAGAGTCTAACAAAACATCACAGTGATATATCTCAGCATAATGTCGAGATAAATTAACATTCTTATGATTAAACAAAAAAACACGTTTCCCACAGCGTATTAAGGCTAAAAAAGAAACTATACATTCAAAAGGATCTTCCATCAGAAGACCAAAAGTCTTTCCCTGATAATGCCTATGAATATAGGACGAATACCTTAAAACCAAGTGATAAACATCCAAGTAAGAATATTTTCTTGTTGAGGTTTGAATAAAGAGGCTATCCGGCTGATTAAGAGCTTGTTTTTCTAACAAATCAGCTATTTTCATAAGCTGTTTATCCATTCATATAAACGATTCGATGTCAGTGATTCCCAAGACGATTTTTCTAAAGACGATAAATACGGTTCTTGAAAATATGAACAGGTGCTTAAACCATGAACTCCATCTGGATTAAAATAAAACGACAAACGAGCGATAGCATTAATCCCCACCGCCGTCTCAAAGGATGATGAAAAAACAAGAGAGCACTTCTTAAAATCGGCCTGAAGAGCTTTTATAGATCTCATTGACCCCACAATGGTGGGTTTAATAATAAGAGCCTTCAAACCCGCAGAATATCTTGTGTAGGAAGAGACATTCGGACGATAATCAAGAGCAAAAGAAAGACCTGTTCGTTGATGAAAAATATCAAAATCATCAGGGTTGTCACAAGGGTCTTCCACATAATCTATATAAGACGAAGGGATTTTAGAAAAAAAATCGCAACTTTTGTCCAGATTCATCAATCCATTCGTATCAAAGCGAAATTGAATAGAGGGACAGCGATCAATAAGAGTCAAAATGTGAAGAAGCTCTTGGTCACAATCTCGTCCCACTTTATATTTTACATGCATAGTGGAATCTTCACCCCGAAATACATCTCCTTGCATTAGCAAGTTATTCATTTTGATTGTAAATGAAGATCTATCTAACAGAGAATATAGTGCAGATTCTATTCCAAACTGTACAGAAGGAAGCTCAGAAAACAAAGGTATCTCCATTTCTTTTATATCATCGGAAACAGACGGTAATGTTATAGAAGAACATCGTTGACACTCACGTTCAACATCAGTAAGAGTTTCCAAAGATAGTCCAGGAAGAGGGGAAATATCCCCAATCCCTAGCCCCCCTTCATCTTGTATACATACAAAAATTCCAGATTTTTCTTGCACACACTCGTGTCCAATATAAAAAGGCTTTTTAAAGGGTATCGTATAGGGGATATACGACAGAGTAACGGTCATAGACACGAATGGATGAGCTCAGGAGGTCTCGCCACAATAGCAAACGATGAAGACAGCAAAAGAGGTCTTTGTAAAAGAGAAGGATGCTCCAAAATCAAGTTAAACACGTCGTCTAAAGAATCCTGGTTACTATATCCATATGCAGCCGCTTCTTTAGCCCGAATAAGCGAATGATAATCATCACTAAGAAAATGAAACACACGTTTTAAATCCTCTCTTTGAATACCCTCAACGAGATAATGAATAATCTCAAATGTTTTATTTGAGTCGTTTAATAAGGCTAAGGCCTGACGAGATTTTGAGCACCGAGGGTTATGAAATAAACGCATATTTTAGGGTTGTCTTCCAAATTTTTTGAAATCTGGTTTACGTTTTTCATTAAACGCATTTCGTCCTTCTTGTCCTTCTTCAGACATATAAAACAACATCGTCGCATTCCCAGCTAACTCCTGTAACCCAGCTTGTCCATCACAATCTGCATTTAAGGCCGATTTTAAACAACGAATAGCCATAGGAGAGTGTTGAAGAATCTCTTGGCACCACTGAACAGTTTCAGTCTCCAGTTGATCATAAGACACAACTTTATTAACTAAACCCATATCAAGCGCTTCTTGTGCTGAATATTGTCTGCACAAAAACCAAATTTCTCGTGCCTTCTTTTGACCTACAATACGAGCCATATAGCTAGCCCCATAGCCTCCATCAAAAGACCCTACCTTTGGACCAGTTTGTCCGAAAATAGCATTATCAGCTGCAATTGAGATATCGCATATCATATGTAAAATATGACCACCTCCAATAGCATACCCAGCAATCATAGCTACAACTGGTTTAGGGCAAGTCCGAATACGACGCTGAAATTCTAAAACATTTAAATGCATGGTCCCAGAACCATCTTTATACCCTTTATCTCCACGAATTTTTTGATCTCCCCCAGAACAAAAAGCCTTTTCTCCATAACCAGTTAAAATAATTACCCCAACTTCATCATCCATGCGTGCATGATCTAAAGCATCCATCAACTCAGAAACGGTTAATGGTCGAAAAGCGTTCCTAACTTCCGGTCGATTAATTGTAAGTTTTGCAATCCCTTCTTGTTTTTCATACAAGATATCTGTATACGTTTTAACCGTCTTCCATGTTTGCTTTGTTATTGTTGTCATTCCCATACCCTCTCTAATCAAATTTTTATTTATTATGTATAGTAAAAAGACGCAGAGAATAGGTCAATGGGTTTAAAAAAAATAATTAGAGTGAAAAGAGAGTATATATGAATGAAATAGAAAAAAATAGTTACTGCAAAACAGGAGCCTTTTGTTCTATTATTGCAGGAATTTCATATTTAATGGTCGTCATATTCGCCTTCATGATGCCTCCTTCAATTGCGACTTATATTGCAACAGAGACATTTTTCAATGATTTTCTTCAAGTTGAGGACTTGTTTATAAACTTAAAGATTTTCATGCTCATTGCAAATATTACGATGATAGGTGTTGTATGTTGTTTTTCAGCATTAAGTAGAGAAAATAATAAGGGATGGGTTTCTTGGATTTCCGTATTGGCAATTATTGGGTATGCTTTCGGTATTTTTCAATGCATTATAGATATTAGTATTATCCCTAAAATAGCATCTCAATACGTCACTCAACCTCAGCTGATAAAAGATACTATTATTGTACTTGGGGTTGCAAATCCTATGCTATTTTTCATTTCGTTAGGATTACCTGGGGTATGGTTTATTTCTGTTAGTGTAATGGGCTTCAACAATAAAGATATTCCAAAATTATTAATAGTACTTGGACTTCTATGGGGAGTTGGAAATATTTTAACAGCCATTGCACATGCTTTTGTATATGTTCCACTCATTTATCTAGTGGCCATGGGAGCCATGATTGCAGCTCCGGCTTGGGGTTTTATGGAAGGCTTATATTTACTGTCATTAACAACAAAAAAGAGCTAATTAAAAAGAGTATTTAAGTCAGCGGCTTCATCGATAATAAAGCGACCATTTTCGTAGATAAGTTCGTCATCCAAATATATGAGCCCCCCATCTGACATAGTCTTAATCATATCCCAGTGAACAGCAGATTCATTAAGCCCTCCTGTTTCAGGATAAGATGCACCTACTGCCATATGAATAGTGCCACCGATTTTTTCATCAAACAAAATATTTTTAGTAGGTGTTTTAATAGAATAATTCGTTCCAATTGCAACTTCTCCAAATTGTCTAGCTCCGTCGATACTAAAAACACGGTCTAAAACATCTTTTCCCACTTTGGCGTCCCAGTCTTGAATAATTCCATCTTTGATGTCCAGATGAATAGATTCCACATCTTTGCCATCATATACGGTAGGAATATCAAAATGAATATGACCATTAACTGAGTTCTCAACTGGTGAAGAAAACACTTCTCCAGAAGGCATGTTATATTTGCCATCTGAGTTAATCCAAATTCGTCCTTTAATAGAAAAAGATAAATCAGTATCAGCATGTTTATATCTCAAAGTAGAACCTTGATTTAAACGTTGAACAATTTTTTCTTGAGAAGAAGAGAGCCTTTTCCAGGAATCTGAAGGATTTTCATTATATAACATACATGCATGATGAACAAAGTCTGAATATTCATGTAAAGAAAGTCCAGATTCTTGGGCCGCTGATTGAGTAGGGTAGACCGCTAAAACCCATGCTAGCTCCTTTTTTGCAGAACGTTCCATGAAAACTTTACGAATATCAGTCATGGCTTTTTGGGCTATTTTCTTTTTTTCTTGGTCAACAGAGGCTGTTGATTTCACATTAAACGGGGATCCAATAGACATAATAGCGTCATATTCTCGAACCGCTTTTTCATAAAAAGAGGAGATATGAGAAAGCTGATCTGAATTAGCATGATCATAAAAGAGACGATCTTGGTCTTCAAATGAGATCATATGTTCAACATAAGCTCCCTTTTTTAGTAGTTCTTCATATAGAGATTGCAATAAAGGAGTGGCTATACTAGAAGAGCGTACAAGAACACGTTGTTTAGGTTTAATAGAAAGGCAGTAATTGACGAGAAGTTGTGCATATGAATCATTCATACATTAATCTTACACAATGCTTTTGACATAATGCAAGAAGATGACAAAGGTTTGAAGCAGAAAGATCCAAAGATCTAATGTCAACACGTTTAAGAGATCTTGATTCAGAAATAAATGTACAGAGTTCTGGGAAAACACCTTCATCAAATGGGTTTCCAGAAATAAAAAGAGATTCGAGGGTAGGGTGATCTTTTAGAGAAATTAACAAGGAAGTGATCCCTTCATTTCCAATATCGTTATCGGAAAGAATAAGATGTTTAAGCGATGTATTATCTTTTAAAGCTTCAGCAAGATAGCCTGCCCCGATATTACTAATCGCGTTACCACTTAAGACAAGCCACCCAATATAGTGATTCACTTTAAGCATGTCCATAACAGCGGCTTTCGCAAATTCTGAGATAATAATTTGATTTTGATCTAATATGAGATGTTTCACCGTAGTATCATTTTTGAGAAAATTACAGAGTTTAACAAATCCATTGTCATTAATGGCATTATCCCGAAATTGGAACATTGTATTAGAGTGAGAGGGTTTTAAAGAAGACAAAAAGCTATCAAGGTTATTGTTTTCCCCAAGAGTAGAATGAGAAAAATCAAAACCAAATTCATTTTTGGGAGGAGAGTCGTAATCGGAATTATGAAATTGATCGGAATCATGAAGGGAGAAATCCTGTTCAGAATACCTTTCAGAAAATACGTGTTGTTGCACACGCTGATTCGAGTTCCCCCATACTTGTTCTATCATGACAATAGAATTACGAAAGTTTTTCAAAGAAACTTGCAAGAAAATTATTTACATAAATGAATACAGTTTGATAATATAGATATCCTCTAGCGTGGCCCTATCGTCTAGGGGTTAGGACACCAGGTTTTCATCCTGGCAGCCGGGGTTCGAATCCCCGTAGGGCTACCATTAATCTCAACTTCTTTTAAAAGAATATTTAAAAATACAAATCATGAAAAAAAGAGAGTTTTTTCTCCTAAAAATGCTGTACTAGAAAATTCAATAAACCTAAAAAAAGATTATTAAAAAAACTTTACAAAAACATAATATAGCGGCTAAAGACGACAAACAAATCTCCAAGGCAATTCTTTACCCTTCGCAATACCAATTCGAGAGGAACTTTCAATCTCTTTAACATCACCCCCTGCATCTAAAATTTTCAAAGAAGATTCGTTAAACATCTGACCATTTAATGACATAGGAATCGAAAGGGCTTGGACTAACTTCCCCGGACCATTAGAAATATTCTTTGAAGACGAAAGCTTTCTATTTTCTTGCATAATCTCGATATTATATTTTGGATCAATCGAGCGAATAAGAACAGCACATCCACGGCCTTCTTCTTCTGTCACAATATTTAAACAATAATACATACCATAAATCATATACATATAAATAGTCCCCGCTTTAGCAAACATTGGAGCATTTCGTTTGGTTTTTTTTCCTAAATAGGCATGACAAGCGGGATCTTCTTCAGTGTAGGCTTCAACTTCTGTTATGATACCTCCTAAAGATATCTCTTTATTTTCATAAATCAAAGAGCACCCTAAAATTCGTTTTGCAAAATCTATTGTGCTCAATGAAAAAATATCTTGAGAAAGCAAATTCATAACAATTTTATATTAAGACACTTTTTTATTGATTATACAATCTCAAAAGGATTTTGGAGATATTTTTAAAAATAAAAAAACAGTTTATTTTTTCAAAAAAACATATAATTCTCTTTTGTTCACTTAAATAAAACATCACACCTAGCGCCATTATTTGTATGAAAGTTTTGCGAAGAATTTTAGGCCAATTTTATATCTCTACCATAATTAAGAAAGTAGTTAGTCCAAAGAGTGAAGATGTTGTTTATTAACAAAATATAATACTGTATCATAAAGATAAATATGAATGCAGCAATACATGGATTTAGCAGTCCCTTATTAATAAATGTTTTAATTGAACTAAAAAAACAAAAGATCATTGATCCAAAATATTGGATCCATGATTGTAGCGAGACACCAAAGTTAAAGTGTGAAAAAACAGACCTCTATTACGACTTATATATCCAAAATAAATTTAAAATTGAAGATAACAACCCTCCGTTAGATCTATTTGATGAATTAGAGCCCTGTAGGTTTCGTTTTATGGTTATGAATTCTCGCCATCAAATTCATAAATACCCTCTAGAATGCGTTGTAACTCGCAATATATACGATGATTACCACTTGTATTATCGATTAATTCATTATTTTTATTCGATTCTAAAGAGCAAAAAAATTAATCTTGTAATATTTAACAATTTTCCACACGAAGGACCAGATTATGTTTTATATATCGTAGCAAAAGCTTTAAAAGTTAAAACGCTGTTGTTATATCAGACAATTTTCCCAAACAAATGTCTATGTATCAATAATATTGAAGATATTGAAATGTCAGACAAAAACATGCCAATTGTATCTAAACCAATCGATATAAATATTGATACTTTTTTACAAAAACCATTTTATATGAAGAAAACAATCTCTGCGGAGACTCAGTTAGATGAGTTGAAGAACAACTATACATTTAAAGAGTATATAAAAAAACATAAATGGAAATTAATTAAATTTATGATTTTAGGAGAATATAAAGCGATATCTAGTGTTTTAAATAATCGTGGACCTGGATCACGAATTACAAAGTTAAAAAAGTATATTGAATTATACAAAAAATATGCAACAAAAAAAATAAATAAGAACGACAAATATGTTTATTTCCCCTTACATTTACAACCTGAATTATCTACAGATACTTTAGGAGACAAATACTACGACCAACTCAGACCCATTGAAGAATTATCTGGACTGATCCCTGAAAATGTAAAAATTTATGTTAAAGAAAATCCTTATCAATGGGAATCTCATCGTCCTATAGATTTTTTTGATAGATTATTCCAAATCAAAAATGTAGTTCTTTTAGATCACGAAATAGATTCGATATCTTTAATTAAAAATGCAGAGTTCACGGCTACCATATCTGGAACAGCAGGGTGGGAATCTATATTATTAAAAAAACCAGCATTAATTTTTGGATTAGCTTGGTATAAACCTTTGCCTGGGATTTTTCATATTAGGAATAATCCAACTTATGAAAGCATCACTACAACAAAAATAGATCTGAACTTATTAAAAAAAGAAATAGCTTCTATTACATCAAAGTTCTTTGACGGAATATTTTATGAAGCATATACCGCTAATTATTCCAGTTACAATGAATCAAATAATCAAAAAGCTTTGATAGATATTCTTCGAAAAAAAATTCAACAGTGAATGTTTTTGCTTGGGGCTTTGATAATAAATGTAATCCTAATATTCTCAGGGAATTAGAAAAGAAGGGTGATCTAAATATTAAAGTATGGGTAAAGCAAACTCGCCACAAGATTCCTTGGTCAAAGGCATTAATATACTACTACGATGACTTATTTATATTTCAAAAAATCGAAAAAACCCCTCTAGCTCCTGAGGATATAATAATAAAGGCCCAAAAGTTTTTAGAAGAATTTTTATTAATGCAGGTGCGTCATCAAATAAACTTTTGTGCAAATGAAAAAGTTATTTCAAGATCTGTAGATGATGATATCTACTTATTCTATCGGTTAGTTCATTTTTTTTATGAAAAATTAACTCGTGAAAACATTAATTTAGTTATTCATGCAAATATTTTTCATGAAGGAGCCGATTTTGTACTTTATAAAATGGCTAAAATACTAAACATAAAAACACGATTATGTATGCAAACTATTTTCCCTGGAAAATTTATTATTATCAACTCCATTGAAGAATTTGGAAATATTACTCAAACAAGACCTAAGTTATACAAAAAAAGTAACTATAAGTATGAATTTTCAGGAAAACCAGCAAAACTTTTCTATATGACTAACATTGAAGATGCCGTGTTTTCATTAAAAGAATTGAAAAAAAACTTTTCTCTCGAAAGCTTGCTTAAAGAAAATAAAATAAAACTCATTATTTCTTTCTTAATAGGAAATTTTAGCCACATAGCACATTTCTTAGATGCCAATGGCAGGAGATTTAGAATACCTATATTAAAAACCTATATACAAAATATGAAAACCTACAGTAAAAACAAGGTTGACCTTTCAGTGCCTTATGTCTACATACCATTACCATACCAACCCGAATTATCATCCGCAACTTTAGGGGGAAACTATACAGAGCAAGTGAAAATTATTGAGACGGTATCACGATGGATACCTAAGAATGTAAAAATTTATATTAAAGAAAACCCAAAGCAAATGGAATCCATGAGAAGCACTGGCTTTTTTGAACGGCTAAATAACATCCGAAATACCACACTTATTTCTGGAAAATTTAGCTCTTTTGAACTAATCAAAAATTGTCAATGCGTAGCACTCTCATCAGGAAATACTGGGTGGGAAGCGATACAAATGAAAAAACCATTAATAACATTTGGTTATGCATGGTACAACAACTTGCCTGGTGTTTTTTGGTATAAAAATAAAGTGACTTATGAAGAAGTAGTATCATGGAAGAATAATGACATTGATATTCAAAAAGAAGTAAGATCTCTAACAGAGCACTTTGGAGACGGACTTGTAGATAGGGATTATAAAAGCTTGCTCACTTGTTTTGATGAATCATATAATACAAAACTAGTAGTTAATTCCATTTTAGCTTCAATATAACACTGTCGTTTACTAGATTTTATATATATTTAAAGCTATACTAATATAATTAATTTTAACACTCAAAACTATAATTGGATTAATGATACAAAGGAAAATATATGTTCAATAATAAAAATATTTTAATCACTGGTGGTACTGGATCATTTGGTAAAGCATTTATAAAAAAAGTTATTAAAACATACAATCCCGAAAAAGTAATCGTATATTCACGAGATGAACTTAAACAGTTTGAAATGCAACAAGACCCTGATTTTCAACATGAATCTATCAGATTCTTTCTGGGAGATATTCGTGATGAAAAACGCCTCTACAGAGCGTTCTCAGAAGTAGACATAGTAATTCACGCAGCTGCTTTAAAACAAGTTCCTGCAGCTGAATACAATCCTTTTGAATGTATAAAGACAAATGTGATAGGCGCTGAAAATATTATTAATGCAGCCATAGATCAGGGGGTAAAACATGTTCTAGCCTTAAGCACAGATAAGGCTGTAAATCCTGTAAATTTATATGGTGCAACAAAACTATGTTCAGATAAATTATTTGTCGCTGGAAACAATTTAGTGGGGAAAAATCGTGATACTATTTTCAGTGTAGTGAGGTATGGAAATGTAGTGGGAAGTAGAGGAAGCGTTGTTCCACTTTTTCAAAAGCAAAAAGAATCAGGCGTTTTAACAATAACTGACAAGAGAATGACTCGCTTTTGGATTACACTAGATAATGCTGTTGAATTTGTCTTTAATAGCATAAAAGACATGAAAGGTGGAGAAATTTTTGTCCCCAAAATTCCAAGTATGAACATTGTTGATTTAGCAAAATCTATTGGTCAAAATTGTGAGCTTAAATATATTGGTATTCGTCCCGGTGAAAAACTTCATGAAGTCCTTATTACTGAGGATGAAGCACGTACTACTATTGAAGAAAGTACAAGATATATTATTAATAGAAGATCGAGCGGACCATCTACACCTGTTAGCAATGTACCCGAATTCTTTTCTTATTCATCAGATCAAAACCCAGAAGTTTTATCAACGGAAGATCTAAAATCATTATTATCAATTAACTAATGATACTCATATAACATGTCTTTCTTACCATATTCATGTCAAAGTGTTGATGAAGAAGATATTCAGACAGTTATAAACACTTTAAGAAGCCCTTATTTAACTCAAGGGCCAAAAGTTAAAGAATTTGAAGAAGCTCTATGTGAGTTTACGGGAGCTAAATATGCAGTAGCTGTTTCTAACGGAACTGCCGCACTACACTTAGCAATGCTTGCGTGCAAAACCAATAACACTCATAACGTCATCACTACGCCTAATACATTTGTTGCTACCAGTAATTCAGCATTATATTGTGGAAGCAAAGTTTTATTTGCAGATATAGATAATAAAACAGGAAATATTGATCCCAACAATATAGTCAAGCTTATTTCAAAAGATACTCGAGTTATTATTCCAGTTCATTTTGCTGGTCAAAGTTGTAATATGAAAAAAATTCATCGCATTGCAGAAGAATTCGACACAAAAATCATTGAAGATGGAAGCCATGCTCTTGGAGGAAGTTATAATGGAAAACCCATTGGAAACTGTGAGTTTTCCGATATGTGTACCTTTAGCTTTCATCCTGTAAAACCTATCGCAACAGGAGAAGGAGGGGCAATAACAACAAATGACAAAGAACTCTATGATAAATTAGTGATGTTGAGAAGTCATGGTATTACAAAAGAAGAAAGTAAACTAAAAGATAATGAAGGTCCTTGGTATTATGAAATGCAACTTTTAGGATATAACTATAGATTAACAGATATACAAGCAGCTCTAGGAATTTCACAACTAAAAAAATTAAAGACATTCACACAAAAACGTCAACATATTGCAGGTATATATAATAAAGAGTTTAATAATATTGATGGGGTCAACATTTTAGACACAAAAACTGATGAATCTTCCTATCACTTATATGTTACATCTATTGACTATCAAATGATTGGAAAGACACGTCAAGAAGTTATGCAAGAGTTAAAAGAAAAGGGTATAGGGTCTCAAGTACATTATATCCCTGTTTATAAGCAGCCTTATTATAAACAATTAGGGTATAAACAAAAGCACTTTCCGAACTGTGAAGAGTATTATAGTAAAGCTCTCAGTATACCTATTTTTCCGAAAATGTCTGAAACTGATATTAAAACCGTAGTTTCAGCTATAAAATGTCTAAAAGATTGATTAGGTCAATTCAATGGCGAGGGATTGAAATCCCCCAATTTGTCTTAGGAACTGTTCAGTTAGGATTAGACTATGGCATTTCAAATACGTCTGGAAAACCCAAAAATAAAGAGATTTTTCAAATAGTCGAAGATGCTATAGATCATGGGATATGCTTTTTTGACACAGCCCAAGCTTATGGGGACTCAGAGACTTTATTAGGAGAAGCTTTTAAAAAAAAATCTCTACAAAAACAAGTCAACGTCATTAGCAAGTGGGATCCTCAATTAGATCCAAACAATGGAGAAGAACTATACCACTCCATTAAAAAATCAGTAAATAGACTTGGAGCTCCTCTATGGGGAATAATGGCGCATGATGAAACTTGGTTGGATCTGTGGAAACACATTCAACCTGTCATTGATAGAGCTAAAGAAGAAAAATTAATTCAGTTTGCAGGCGTTTCCCTTTATAGTATAGAGGCCGCTAAAACAGCCATTAATAATCCCAAAATAGATTTTATACAAATGCCTTTTAATGCCTGGGATCAACGATTTCTTACAAAAGAAATTCAACAATTAGCCATTCAAAAAAATACATTATGTTTTATAAGAAGTATTTTTTTGCAAGGATTATTATTAATGAGCCCAGATGATGTAAAAAAGAAGATGAATAACGCCTTTCAACTATCCAATGAATGGAATAAAGTATCTTATGAACTTAATAAGTCAAGAAAGGAACTTGCATTTGACATTGCACATACAATTCAATGCCCATTAGTTATTGGCGTAGACAACAAAAATCAACTGAGGCAAAATATAAAGTTGTTTGATAGGAAAACACTTAGTTTAAAAGATTGCGAAAACATTCGAAAAAAAATAGCCCCATTTTTATATCCACAAATCACAAATCCTTCTGAGTGGAATTGATAAACTCCAGTTGTTTTTGTTTGAAAGTATCGACATCTTCAATGAAAGCTTTCTCAGAGTAGTATTTTACTGCTCTAAAAAAAGGCAAGGTTTCTCCCCCAAAACCTTTTTTGAATTTTGAAATATGAATTTCCTTAGCAGACGGATAATCTAAAAGCTGAGGCCCATAATGTTGCCAGCCTGTCTCCAGAAAATGAAACCCTCGCTGATGATAATACTCTATAGCAGTCCATAACTGCAGATGCCCACAAGAAGCTGGTAATTCTGAAAAGTCAGGATCATCCGAAGCAGAACCATAATAAATACAATTATTTACATGAGAAAAATACGAATATGCAATCCAGTCCTCTTTATATTTTATACCAACTAGAATAGCTTTATCTTGCTTAATACCTTCAAACTGAAGGGAAAAAGTTTCTAGAGGTCTAGTCACTTTCCCTGCAGCTTTATGATGAAGTTTTCTGTAATTTTCAAAACATTCAAAATCAGCATTTGTCCTATCCCAAACATAAACAGAAAAATGCTTTTGAGCCTTTTTAATATCACTTTTATGGCCCTTACTTACTTTTGAAAAAATATCAGATAAAGGTTTTCTTAAATCTAAAATTTGAGTATGAATAGATGTTCCAAGATATCCATATTTAAGGAGCCAGTTAGATGAAACTCCATCATAATCAAGTAAAGGGTCAATTCTTACACAGTGCTTAGTTACATCATAGCGAAATGCTAACTCATCAATAGTGGCCATTAATAAAGTTGTAACTTTATTCATTATTTTTTGTCCCAATCCCGGAAAAAAAAGTGGGGCAGGTAAAAAACTCTGAGATAAAGTAAACATGTTTTGAGAATTATTAATTTCCAAAAATAATGGACAGAATGCTACCGGTTTATTATCAATTTCTATAATAAATGAAAGATTCTCTTTAATATTAGAGTATATAGAAAAATAGTTTTGAATCAATGTAGTATACGCATAAGTCATATTAGAAAATGTAATTTGAATACTTTCAAACAAATCATCAAATGAGGGATCATTTTTATAGATTAGATTCATAAATAGTTCCTTAATATTTTTAATGTATAATATCATTTCTTCATAAATCTCACCATTTTCAGAAAAAAGTTTTCTACTAATTTGGACAATCAAACACAATACACATATAATAGAAATCATGAATAATTTAGTTCAAAAAAAATCAAAAACACTTATAATTCTTCAAGCAAGAATGGGGTCCTCTCGACTTCCGGGGAAAATGGGAAAAAAAATTATTAATAACAAAAGTACTCTTGAGCTCATGATCGAAAGACTGAAACGAATAAAATCAGAACATCATTTATTAGTAGCAACAACAAATTTAGAGCAAGATAATTACTTAGAAGAAATATGCAAAAAGTGCAATATCACATGTTTTCGTGGCCACCCTAGCGATGTTTTAGATAGATATTATCATGCCGCCTTATCCAGTAACTCAGTAGACATTATTGTTCGTCTAACAGGGGATTGTCCGTTACATGACCCTGATTTAATAGACTATGCTATTCACTATTTTAAAACACAATCATTTGATTACCTAAGTAATGGGTTCCCTGAAACCTTTCCTGATGGACTGGATGTTGAAGTCATGACATTTTCAGCATTAAAAAAAGCTTATTTAGAAGCGAAGAAACCTATGGAAAGAGAACATGTCACTCCATTCATTAGGGATAATAAAGATCTGTTTTCATGCGGCAATTTTCAACAAGAAGAAGACTATTCTCATTATAGATGGACATTAGATGAGGCAAAAGATTTGGAGTTCATCACAAAAATTTATGAAGCTTTATACGTAAAAGATCCTAATTTTTCTACTAGAGACATTATTCAGCTCCTAGAGAAAAAGCCCGAACTATTGGAAATAAATAAAGAAATCCCTCGAAATGAAGGGTATAATAAAAAAGATAATAAATATGACTAAAGAAGATATTCAACGATATTCAAAATCAGAAAAATGGCTAAAAAGAGCGGAAAAAACCATTCCCTTAGGGGCTCAAACATTTAGTAAAAGTAAAACCCAATTTCCTATAGGGGTTTCGCCTTTTTTTGCATCACATGCAAACGGGGCCCTTCTTTATGATATTGATGGTAACGAATATATCGATTTTATAAATTCTTTAGCTTCAGTTACGCTAGGGTATAATGACCCAGATGTTACAAGAGAGGTTCAAAAGCAATTAAAAAAAGGAACTATCTTTTCCTTATCCACAACTTTAGAGTGTGAGGTATCTGAACTCATCTGTGCAATGGTACCTTGTGCAGAAATGGTTCGATTTGGTAAAAACGGAACAGACGCTACTTCTGCAGCAATTCGTCTTGCAAGAGCCTACACTAATAAAGAACATATCGCAGTATGCGGATATCATGGCTGGCAAGATTGGTATATTGGATCTACAAGTAGAGATTTAGGTATTCCAGAATCCACCAAAGCATTGACACATACATTTAAATATAACGATATCTCATCGTTACAATCTATTTTTAATAAGCATCCTAAAAAAATTGCAGGAATTATTTTAGAGCCTATGAATATTACAGAACCTAAAGATGATTTCTTGCAAAAAGTTCAGGAGATTGCAAAGAGAAATAATTGTGTTCTTATATTTGATGAGACAATTACTGGATTTAGATATGCAAATGGAGGAGCTCAAGAATATTTTAACGTAACTCCTGATTTAGCAACTTTTGGAAAAGGAATTGCTAATGGGTACCCGTTATCTGCAATTGTCGGAAAAAAAGATATTATGATGTTAATGGAAGAAATCTTTTTTTCAGGAACATTTAGTGGAGAAACATTATCTTTAGCTGCCGCAAAAGTTGTATTAAATAAACTAAAAGAAAAACCTATAGTTAAAAAAATATGGGAAACTGGAAACTTACTTCAAAATGAACTTGGTGAATTAATCAAACAAAAAAAACTTAAAAACATATTTTCTGTAACGGGCTTGGCTCCATGGTCTTTTTTGCAAATTGCAGATAGCAGGAACTCCTCCTCACTTGAATTAAAAACATTGTTATTGCAAGAAATGTTTGGAAAAGGGATTTTAACTTTAGGTTCTCACAATATAAGTTATGCACATACAAAATTACATATTAATGTTCTAATGAAAGCCTATGAACATTACTTTGATAAAGTATTAAAGGGATTATCGAATAATTCTATTTCAAACATGTTAAATTGTTCAAAACTTGAAACGTTATTTAAAGTTAGATAATGGAAAAAATATTAATTAGAGCAGATGCCTCTAAAGAAATGGGAGCTGGTCATTTAATAAGACAAATCGCTTTTGCTCAACATTTACAAGACTTGAACTTAGATCCTTTTATATTAACACAAACAGAGAGTAAGGGGTTAATAGATACGCTTAAAAGTGAAAATATCAATTATATCTCTTGGCCTAAAAAAACAGATAAGACAATTGAGTCAGATGCAGAATTCACAATTGAAATTGCAAAAAAAGAACGCTGTAAATGGATAATCTTAGATGGTTACCAATTTCATACAGATTACCAAAAAAAAATAAAAAAGGCAGATTTCAAACTCATAAGTGTTGATGATTACGCACCTTATCATTTCGTATCTGATATTATTATTAATCAAAACACTCAAGAGCATACTCTATACTCATCTGAGAGTTATACAAAACTTCTACTAGGTCCACAATTTGCCGCAATTAGACGAAAATTAAGATTAAATAAAAAAAATATCAAAATAAATAAAGAAATTAGAAATATTTTAGTTGTATTTGGGGCTGGAGATAGCAACAATGAAACTCTTGCTACCCTAAAAATTTTGAATATGAATATCAAAATAAATCAAAATCTAATCGTACACGTTTTAATAAGCCCCATTAACCCAAATCTAAAAAGTATCGAAGAGTACTCAAAAGAAATGAATTGCACTATAAAGATCCATAACAATATCACAAGCGATAATTATTCAACTCTATTAAAAAAGACTGATATCGCCATATCCGCCTGCGGAACTACTGTACATGAGCTTCTACTTTTTCGAACCCCATCAATTATTATTAAATACTATGAAAATCAAAAATTCTTACTTGAGTATTTGAAAAAAGAAGCGTTAGCTCTTACTCAAGAAAAAAAAGATCCACAATTAACGATTAAGTATTTTAATCAGTTAAAGAGCTCAAAAAAAAGATCATCCATTATTCAGAATATAAAAATAGGTCATAAATCTAAATTAAAAAAACATCTTCAACTAGAATTAATTTTAAAACCTAAACTTCGTATTCAAAGCGTAAATTTAAAAGATAAATTAATATTACTACAATTAATAAACGATCCAGAAGTAAGACAACAATCTTTTAATTCTAGACAAATTTCGATGGAAGAACATCAAACATGGCTCAAAAGAAAAATACAATCAACACGATGTAAAATGTATATTTTTAAAATCAACGACGAAACTGTAGGCCAAGTAAGATTTGAGAAACAAAAGAAAACAATTATTGCAAATATATATATATCTAAAAAATTTCGAGGACTCGGTTTAGGGAAGGTGCTCATAGAAGAAGGATTGATAAAAATAAAAAGAAAGTGGAATGAGTGTGAATATATAAAAGCTGAAATAAAAGAAACAAACGTATCATCAATTTATACATTTAAAGAGCTAGGTTTTAAAAAGTACCGTAGTATAATAAAAGTCACTATCGATAAACACAATAATAAAAATAAAGAAAGAGTAGTATTATTTAGAAAAAAAATAATATAAAATAAAGCGTATGACTAAACTAAATAATCTAGAAAAACCTTATATTATTGCTGAAATGTCAGGGAATCACAACCAATCACTTGATAGAGCTATGAAAATTATAGAAGCTGCAGCTGAAACTGGCGTTGATGCTATAAAAATACAAACATATACCGCAGATACCATGACCATTCAATCAAATGAAGGTATATTTAAGATAAATGATCCAAATAGTTTATGGCATGGAGAAACCCTCTATGACCTTTATCAAAAAGCTCATACTCCATGGGAATGGCACGAACCCATATTTAAAAAGTGCAAAGATCTTCAAATTGATTGCTTTTCAACACCATTTGATGATACCTCCGTTGATTTTTTAGAATCACTGAATGTCCCGGCCTATAAAATCGCATCATTTGAAAACACACATTTACCATTAATTAAAAAAGTCGCTCAAACAGGAAAACCACTTATTATATCAACAGGCATGGCTACAGAATCAGAAATTCATGATATGGTTACCACAGCAAAAGAAAATGGAAACAAAAATCTATACCTTTTAAAATGTACTAGTACATATCCAGCATCGCCAAAAGATTGCAATCTTAAAACAATACCCCAACTACAATCACAATTTAATGTGGACGTAGGTTTATCAGATCATACATTAGGAATTGGTGTTGCAATAGCAAGTATTGCTTTAGGAGCTAAAGTAATAGAAAAACACTTCACCTTATCACGAGATGAAGGAGGCGTAGATTCTGCGTTTTCAATGGAACCAGCGGAAATGAAAATACTTGTCGAGGAAGTCGAAAAAGCCTATTTAGCATTAGGTAAAGTATCGTTCGGCGGATCTAAAAATGAAGAAAAATCAAAACTCTTCAGACGGTCCATTTATGTAGTAAAAGATATTAAAAAAGGCGAGTTTCTTACAAAAGACAATATTAAAATCATTCGACCAGGAGATGGTTTAGCTCCAAAATATTTTGAAGATATGCTTAATAAGAAGGCTAAGAAAGACATTAAAAAAGCAACGCCATTAAATCTAGAAATGATTTCATGATATTAGAATGAAAAAATCTCTCAAAATAGCCATAGTACATCCCAAAATGACTATTTTAGGTGGGGCCGAAGTTGTTATTTTAAATATGGCGAAATTATGGATTAAAGAAGGGCATCATGTTGATATTATATCAGCCGGTTTTTCAAAAGAAGTAAAAACTCAACTAAATAGGAATCATTGCAAAACGATTTCCATCAAAACTCCCTTTATCCCAGGATATGATACAGCTCGACGAAACTTATGGATTATGGGCTTAAGAATAAGGCCATTACTAAAGAATTATGACATTATAAACTGCCATAATTTCCCTGCAAATATATGGCTAAGCTATGCCTCAAAAGGCGAAAGAAAGAACATCCCACCGGTCATTTGGAGTTGCCATGAACCGCCAAGAAGTTTGTATGAAGAAGAACTTAATAATGGATTAGTCAATTTAGAATTTGACCCCGCTTTAGATAACCCTTTAATCATAGCCAAAAATGCTCGCCATAAAAAAGATAATCGTCAGCAATGGCTAATTAAGAAAGACAATGACGCTGTAAACACTTTGATTTCTGAAGTGATAGCAAATAGTCAATTTACGGCAAAAAATGTTAAAAAAATTTATGGGCGAGATGCTATCTCGCAACATTTTCCTGGGAACATTTTAAAAAACAAGAAAAAAGAAAACCAAGAAAAGCCTCTCACTAATCAAAAGCAAATTCTCATTATTTCGCGTTTAGAAAAGCTTAAAAACCTTCATATTGTCATCAAAGCCATTAAAGAACTAAAAATAAAATATAAGCTAAAACCAAAAGATTTTGTAGTAAATATTATTGGGACAGGGGAGCTAGATGAAAAGCTGAAAATTTTCGCAAAAAACCAAGACGTCTTATCTTTTATAAATTTCAAAGGTTTTCTAAGCAATGACAAGTTAGATCTACTATATAAATCTGCATATTTTGTAATATCTGTTTCAAGAGTGGAGCCTTTGGGTTTAATTCCTATTGAAGCAGCTTCATACAGTTTACCTACAATAGCGGCCAAAGAAGGAGGAAGTTTAGAAACTATAGTCCCTCAAAATACAGGAGATCTTATAGATCCAAATTCATCACAAGAATTAGCAGAAAAAATATACGAGTATCTACAAAACCCTAAGCATGTTGAATCTTTAGGAAAGAAAGCCTTTTTACACCATCAAAAACAAGATCCATCACATTCATTAATAAACTGTTTTAATAAGTTGTTTGAAAAACTTTTACCATTTCAGTGATCATAAGACAAATCGGAAGTGTTTTAAACAGAAACTTTATGGGCATTAAATACACATGAATCAAGAAGAGTTTGAAAAACATTTAAAAGAAGAACATCAAAACAACTCCTTTTCAACATATATCAAAGAAATAGTATATGGAGGGAATGATGGCATCGTTACAACATTTGCCGTCATTGCAGGATTTTCAGGAGCCAATATTGGAAGTGAATCTCTGAACTTATCTATAGTCATCGTACTATTATTTGGATTAGCCAATTTAATAGCGGATGGAGCTGCAATGGGCTTAGGCAATTTTCTTGCCATAAGATCATCTCAAAAGCTATATCAGTATAACTATGATAAAGAATTAAATGAAACGAAAAAACATAAAAATTTTGAAATTAAAGAAACTGAATATTTATTTAAAAAACAAGGGTTTACAACTCAAGACTCACAATTACTTACAAAAATAGTATCCAAAAATACAGACTTCTGGGTAAAATTTATGGTACAACATGAATGTGAAATAGAAGACTCAACTAAAGAGAGTCCTTTATACAACGGACTTGCCACATTTTTATCTTTCATCTTTTTTGGATTTATCCCACTCATTCCTTACTTCTTCATGAGCTCTATTAACGAAACTTTTATTACAGCATCTCTATTCACGTGTTTTGCTCTCATACTTTTAGGAATGTTAAGAGCCGTCATTACAAAAGAAAAAATGTGGATTTCAGTACTTGAAACCATATTAATAGGCGGAACAGCTGCGTGCTTAGCATATTTTGTAGGTTACTTATTCAAAGGCTAACGTAGATCAAATACCAACGAGGTCTCATCCCCATAATTGATAACATATCGGCCTTTTTTAGCTGGAATCATAGATCCTATCGCACCAGTAATTAACAAATCTCCCTTTTTAAGTGACCATCCATGACTAAGCAATTCATTAACCAACCAGTGCAAGGCTACAAATTGATCGTTCATAACTGTATTAGAAGACTCTGTATAAAGAACTTCATCATTACGCTTGAATTCAATGTCTATATTATTAGCCTGTTTCATATCTATTTCTTGACCGACAACATAGGTATTAGATCCTGAATTAATCATGATTAAATCAACCAATTGAAAGGAATTGAGATCACTAAATTTAATATCCGGCAATTCTGCAACAGCAACAATAGAAGCAACACTACGTTTTAATGTAGAAAGAGTCTTTATTGGCGTCGTAATATCACGCCCTATAACAAAACCTATTTCCGCCTCTACAAACAAATGTTGATACTCTGAAATAGGAATAATATCAAAGTTATAATAAATTCGTTCAGGAACCAATACACCAAAAATCGGTGTATTCGTATTAAATTTTTTCTGAGAAGACGCGGAAGTTAAGCCTGCTTTATATCCGGTTTTTTTGTAAAGCGTCTCTAAATATGCTACCCATTCCTTTTGAAACTGATACGCAGAAGAATAGGGGATAAAGGAATGTTTTTCAGACAAAACAGGGAAAGGCTCATTCTTTTCATTGGCTATTTTAAAAAAATCGATCTGAGAATCAAATACAGAGGATAAAAGAATCGAAGACCATGAGAAAAAAATAATAGTAAATAAAATGCGTTTCATAAGCTAAGATTATACAAGTGAATAATAAAATTATCAAAGCTATAAATATGCTATTTGACAAAAAGCTCATAGCATTTTCAACCATATCCATTGCCATTATTACGATATATGCAAACACTATTTATCACCCGTTTATTTGGGATGACCTTGAAATCATTGTTAACAATACATTTATAAAAGATATTCGAAATATAGCAGCTATTTTTACTCACTCCGTCTTTGGCGAAAAATGGACAGCCCTTTCATTTTATAGGCCCATTCAAAGTGCAAGTTATATTCTGGACTATTATCTTTGGGGAATGAACCCTCAAGGGTTTCATTTAACAAGTATTAGTATACATATTCTCAATAGTTATATTGTCTATTTACTCTTAATTCAGTTTAAATTCAAGCGAATCCTAGGATTATTAATAACATTATTATACTGTCTTCACCCTATTCATATAGAAAACATAAGCTATTTATCAGGTAGGGGAGATCTCTTATATAGTCTATGTGCATTTAGCATCATGCTAATCATAACCAAAGCATCCACAAACAAATGGAATCCCTTATGGATTACACTTTTATTTATAACAGGACTTTTATGCAAAGAAAACATTATAGGACTCCCTATAATCGCTCTTATCTATCATTATTTCATTAAAACTCCCTATCTAAAAACGCTGCTATTTAATACAGTCATCTATGGTGGGTATGCATGTGTACGCATCATGTACCCAGTTTCCAAAAAATCTTTATCATATATTGCTGAAGCCTCTATTCTTGAACGACTCTACACCTTACCTTACATAATCATCGAATATCTAAAGTTACTTATTTTTCCATATCCACTCCATATGGAATATCACACTGTCATAAAAAGCATCATAAACCCCTATAGTGGCCTTTTTGTAGTATTATTAATATCTTTAGTTCTCTTAATAAAAAAATCGAGTAATAGAGCCTGGATGATAATAGGCTTAAGCTGGTTTATTTTCGGGTTAGCGCCGGTTACTCATATTATCATCCCATTGGCCTCGACTTTGAGAGAACATTGGCTGTCCTTTGCCGGATTTGGAATTATTATTATTTATACTTTTCTCATTCAATGTTATTTTGAAAAATATAAACGTATTATTTTGCCACTACTACTTATTCAAATCATTTTATTATCTCTAACTACTCTGCATAGAAATAGTTTTTGGGGGAATGAAGAAAAACTATATAAAAACGATCTTATTCATGAACCAAAGAGTTTTGTCATGCTTAATAACTTAGGCGTCTACTATTACAAAAAAAAGCAATACGACAAAGCCTTAGAGTATTTTTTGATTTCCATTCAACAATCTCCCAATCAATCCTATGATATGGCTCTTAATAATGCTGGTGTTATATTTGAGTATCAAAAAAAGCCCCAATTAGCTGAAGATCATTATATTAAAAGTATTCAATATGGACAGTTAGATTTAGCGTATAAAAACTTACTGAGATTATATAAGAATACAAATCAGGCTCAAAAACATGAGCAATTACAACTATTAATTAATAAGAATTATCTTTAGCTAAATCAGACGCTGAACTTTTAAGTGTGCGTTCAACAAACATATTTAATAAAACAACCCCAGATAAAACAGCTAATGTAGAAATGAGTGTATTATGAAAAAAAGGAATAGCCGCTACATAACAGCTTATGATACCTGTCATCGTTTTTGGATACATATCTCCGACCAACCATACTCCAAAATTGCTAACTAAGAAAAAGATAATAGACCCAAGAAAACTAACTCCTAAACTATTTATAAATGAATATTTTTTTCTTAGTATATGCCCCCCCAGGCCTGCCAATAAGATGGCCCCATATACAAAAGGAATTAAAGCATGAAACCCAAGAAAGACATCTGTGATTACCATAATTAATAATGGCAATCCCCATTGTAAATATTTTTTATTAAAATAGGCCACAGATAAAATACTAATAGCTATTACAGGCGTCATATTGGGAGGATGAGGTATAAACCTAAATAAACTCACCAATATAATTAATCCTAAAATTAAAAGTGTTTCTTTTTTCATTAGTACTATACTAACTAACTTATAAATTTAATACCACAATTTTCAACACTACTAAAAACTATGATTCAAACCAAAAAACAGAGTTTGTCCGGGAGTTGCATAGTTCGAGACAAGCACATAACTTTCATTAAATACATTATGAACCTTAATAAAACTATTAGTTTTATTGTTAAACTCATAATGAATAGATGTATCCGTAATAGAATATGCTTTCTTGGTCAATTCATTCTCACCTACGCTAGTAATGAATAAACCATAACCAAGTTTACCCCATTTTAATCCAGTTGAAACAACAGCCTTATATTCAGGAACTTTTATATTATTAGACTTCATTTTTGTATATTCAACAGTAAAAAAATCTAGAATTTCATATTTTTTAACTTCTATTCTAAACTCTTGTCCTGAAAACACACTTTTTTTAATATTCTGATAAGTATTAGTTGAGAAATCATAAGCTATTTGATTAGTAATATTACTTTTAAAAAAACTACTTCCTAATTTCACATATTTATACTCTTTAGAAAAACCAACATCTGTAGTTTCAGAATTCTCGGCCTCTAAATTCGGATCTCCAATTAAAGAAGTAAGTTGATACAAACTAGGCAGTTTAAATCCCGTCTTGTAAGTTCCTTTGATTTCAACATTTACAAAGGGGATATTTCTGAATACAGAAGCATTATATGTGTCAGAGAATCCAGAAGAATACTCTTCAAGACGTCCACCTAATTCCGTTGAAACCCATTTATAGTCAGCAAAGTATTGACTAAAAAAACCAATTGATCGTCTTTTTTGTAATGGACTTTCAGTCTTAAATCCATTGAAAGTACCTGAATTTTTACTAGATTCCTGACGTCCTTCTAAACCAAATACAAGCATTTTATTTTTTTCAAGTTGTAGGTGTTTTATTATATCAACCGTATCAACAGTACCTCTGTATTGATTGTCTGCAGTAGCCGAGTTCTCTGCCGAATCTTCTTGATTATAGTACCGTCTCACTATATTACTTCTTGTCCAATTAATCTGATTTCCTACACTAGAAGAATCTGAAAATTTATATGTCACCTTGGCGATACCTTGAGAAAGGCTGGACTCACTATTACTATCATCTACAAAGTTTTTCTTGAAATCTGGGGCTGGTCCATAAACTTCCGTATCCAATTGATTTGATGCTTCATTTTTAGTATAAAAAGCATCTATAACACCATTTTTCAATTGATGACTAAAACCAAAGGTTACATGCTCATTCAAAAAAGCATCTTTTTCTTCAGTGTTAGTAAACATTGATAAAGAATTATTGAAAGACTTTGATCCCACAAGAAAGAAAGATGTTAAGCCAAAACTCTTGCCCGTGCTAATAGAGGAGACATATTGAGAGGGTCCTACTTTAGTAGAATAAGATAAATGATTTTTTTTGTTTGAGATAATATTGATGACTCCTGCTACAGCACCAGTCCCATACAAAATCGAATTAGATCCTGAAAGAATCTCAATTCTTTCTACATCTTCCACAGGTATATGACTAAAGATTGGAGACCCACTGATTCCTGATGGATCTGATAAGTCAACTCCATTATACAAAACTTTAGTATTTCCATCAGAAAAACCTCTGTAAAATAAGGTTTGCACACCGCCTGAATCACTAATAGTTAAACTGGCAACTTTTTCAAGGGCTTCTTTTACAGAAACAGCGCCCATCATAGATAACTCTTGATTTGAAATAACTCGAACAGGAGATGCTAATTTTTTTGAACTAATTAAAGACTTAGTTCCTGTAATAATTTTAGGGTTGAAAGGGTCTTCATCCTTTTCTTCTAACAAACTAAAACTGAATAAAGCTGTAATTCCCTCTTTCGTCAATGACTTTGAAAGATGGTATTTTACTTCATTACCATTTTTAGAAACTTCAATATGATCGATTTTATCGAGTTTTAAACTTTTAAAAATATTTGAAATATCTTCTTCGTTAACATTCTCTATTCTAGAACCTTTGTAAAATACACTTTTTTTGGATGAGATTTCTGAATCGCTTTTAATACTGGATTGAATTAGATTTAAGGATTCATCAACAGTTGATGCTCCTAAAGACTGCAATTCCTCAATAGTAAAGACGATATTTTTTTGAGTCTCTGCAAAGTTATTTACATTTAAGCTAAAAAAAACTATAAACACAAATAAAACTGCACATTTAATGCGATTATTTTTCATTGATAGACCTCCAAGTCTTGATCCACGAAGTGGAAGGATTTTTACACTTACATAGGCATTCCGACTACATGATTTATCTAGAATATCATTATACGGTTGCGGGCCAGCTGGGGTTTTTACCCAATTTCCCTATCTTAGTGATTAAACTCAAGAGTAATTGGGTATAGTATCACTGTCAATTAGTTATTTTGATTACTACTGGTAAATAAATAAATATTATATAATTAGAAACATGTCCAAAAAACTGCATAAATTATTTAGAGAAAAAATCATGCTTCTAGATGGAGCAATGGGGACCGCGTTACAAGATCGAAATCTTTCTGCAAACGATTTTGGAGGGGAAGATCTAGATGGATGTAACGAAAACCTAGTTTTAACGCGTCCTGAAATAATACAAGAAATACACGAAGAATACCTTGAAGCCGGAGCTGATATTGTGGAAACCAATACTTTCGGCGGAGCAAACTTTGTTTTAGGTGAATACGGACTTGAAAGTAAAGTTGAAGAAATTAATAGCAAGGCAGTAGAACTAGCAAAAGCGGCATGCAAAAAGTTCTCTACTCCTGAAAAACCACGGTTTGTTGCTGGAGCTATGGGCCCAACTACAAAAGCTCTTTCTGTAACAGGAGGGATTAGCTTTGATGACCTGTCTTACTCTTTTTATGAACAAGCCAAAGCCTTAACAGCCGCAGGCTCGGACTTCTTATTATTAGAAACGGCTTTAGATACCTTAAATATAAAAGCAGCCTATATTGGCATTTTACGTGCATTTGAAGAGTTAGGGCAGGAAATACCTATAGCCATTTCAGGAACAATAGAAACAATGGGAACTATGTTGGCTGGCCAAAGTGTCGAAGCATTTTATACATCCGTAGAGCATATGAATCCACTGTATATTGGACTTAATTGTGCAACTGGGCCGGAGTTTATGAGAGATCATATACGGTCACTTTCCCAAATCTCTAAATTTCCAGTGTCTGTAGTTCCCAATGCAGGAATTCCAGATGAAGAAGGGGTTTATCCTGAGTCTCCAGAAATGCTAGCAGATATTCTAGAATCTTTTGTAAACGAAAAATGGATAAATTTATTAGGAGGGTGTTGTGGAACAACACCTAGACATATTAAAGCTCTTTCCTTAATTACTGAAAAAGCTAAGCCTCGGATTCCTGCAACCCATACATTTTCACGTATTTCTGGAATAGATACCTTAATTATGGAAGATGGTGATGGTCCTTACATAGTAGGTGAAAGGACAAATGTCATTGGATCTAGAAAATTCAAAAAAATGATTGAAGAAGAGCTCTTTGATGAGGCCTCTGAAATTGCTAGGAAGCAAGTTAAGGCTGGAGCACATGTTATTGATATATGTCTATCAAACCCAGATAGAGATGAAACTGAGGATATGATTAATTTTTTAACAAAAGTCACAAAAATGACCAAGGCTCCTTTTATGATAGACTCTCAAGTACCTGAAGTAGTTGAAGAAGCGTTTAAATTAATACAGGGAAAATGCATCTTGAATTCTGTAAATTTAGAGGATGGTGAAGATTCTTTTAAATCTTTATTGCCAATTGTCAAAAAATATGGAGCAAGTGTGGTAGTCGGTTGTATCGAAGGCGAAATGGCCGTTACCGCTAAAGATAAACTTAAAGTTGCTACAAATGCCTATGAGTTATTAACCAAAAAATATGGTATTCCAGAAGAAGATATCATATGGGATCCTCTTGTCTTTCCTTGCGGCACAGGTGATGAAAACTATTTTGGCTCTGGAAAAGAAACCATAGAAGGTGTTCGCTTAATTAAAGAAAAGTATCCTAAAACGAGAAGTACTCTAGGTATCTCCAATGTATCTTTTGGATTACCTAACGCAGGAAGAGAGGTATTAAACTCTGTTTTCCTACACCATTGTGTAAAAGCTGGCCTTGATACCGCCATTGTTAATTCCGAAAAGCTAGTACGCTTTTCTCAGATCACAGAAGAAGAAAAACAGCTATGTGATGATTTATTGTGGTATAGAGGTGATGATCCTGTAGCCAAGTTTGCAGCTTACTTTAGAGGCAAAAAATCTGTAGAAAAAGAAAAGAAAGATCTTTCATCACTAACAGTTGAAAAGCGTTTAGAAATCAATATCGTAGAAGGAACCAAAGAGGCTCTACTTGAAAACATAGATGAAGCACTTCAGAAATATTCACCATTAGAAGTTATTAACATCCCTTTAATGGCAGGAATGGATATCGTAGGAAAGCTTTTTAATAATAATGAACTCATTGTTGCAGAAGTATTACAATCTGCAGAAGTTATGAAGGCTGCTGTTGCCTATTTAGAACCTAAAATGGAAAAAAAAGATATGAGCTTAAAAGGTGTTATCGTATTATCCACTGTTAAAGGAGATGTTCACGATATTGGGAAAAACCTAGTGAATATTATTCTTTCAAATAACGGGTATAAAGTCATTGATTTAGGAATAAAGTGTCCACCAGATAAAATGATTGCTGCTGCAATAGAACATCATCCTGATGTAATTGGAATGTCAGGCTTGCTCGTAAAGTCTGCGCAACAGATGGTTGGAACCGTTAAAGACTTTAAAGCTGCCGGAATTAGTACTCCCGTTTTAGTTGGTGGAGCGGCTTTAACTCAAAAATTCACCTCAAACAAAATTCAGCCAGAATATGATGGGATAGTTGTTTATGCAAAAGATGCTATGCATGGTTTAGATTTGATTAACCAATTGGTAGATAAACAAAAACAAGCTGAATTTATAACACGTTACAGAGAAGAGTTTAAACCTAGTACAGATACCCCTACAGATTCAAAAAAAACAAAAAAGAAAATCATCATCAAAGAAAAAAAGATATCATATGATTATGACATGAAAAGCATATTAGCCCCCAATTACAATACTCAAAAATTAACTCAGTCTTTAGAACACCTCTGGCCATTTATTAATAGACAAATGTTATATGGTCATCATTTGGGTTTAAAAGGAAATGCGCGAAAATTACTAGAAAATGAAGATGCGAAAGCAATGAAACTACATAAGAAAATTTTAGACGTAAAAGAAAAAATTATAGAATTAGATGTTTGTAGACCAAAAGGCATGTATCAATTCTTTAAGGTTCGAAAAGATAAAGAAACAATGATAATTTTAAGCGAAGATGAACAACAAGAACTGCAGCGATTCACATTTCCTCGTCAACCAGAAGGGTACCAATTTTGTTTAACTGATTTTATTCATCCGACAAAAGTAGATACGATGTGTTTTTTTGTCGTGACATCCGGTCAAGAAATTTTAGATTATGCGAAAGAATTAAAAGATAAAGAAGAATTTTTAGCATCTCATATAGCAAATGCAATTGGACTTGAAACTGCCGAAGCTTTTGCTGAATGTTTACACCAAGATATTCGTTCAAGCTGGGGATTTCCCGACGACGAGTCATTAGGCGGAGAAGACCTATTCAAATTGAATTATAGAGGCCGTCGATATTCATTTGGATACCCCGCCTGCCCAGATTTAGGATACCAAAAGCTTTTATGGGATCTTTTCTCCCCAAATAAGCAAATTGGTGTTAATCTCTGCGATGATTTTATGATGGATCCAGATGGGTCTGTATCAGCATTAGTACTTCATCATCCACAAGCTACTTATTTTCGAGTTAAAGAAACATAGACCTTCTTAATATTTTAAATTAGAAGATTAATTTATCAACTCTTTCTCTTTAAAGAAATATAAAAACAAAATAAACCCTACTTCATCATAACATTCACTAGTTTTATCTTTTTAACTGAGTCTATTAAATAATGCGTAAAAAGGGTCTAAATAGTTTTTATTCTTAACATTCTCCATTAATTGACATGCTTCATTTTTATATCCATCTTTGCTTAAAAGTTCTCTTGCAAAGAAAAATATTAACTTTTCGTCGTAAACTTTCTCCATAAATTGACACGCTTCATTTTCATATCCATTTTTTCTTAAAAGATGGATTGCAAAGAGAACCAACAACGAAGGTTCTGAAACTTTCTGCATTAATAGAATCAACCACCGCAGAGATGGCTTCTCCAAATCAGATAACATAAAAACATCAAGGGAAGAAGGCTTGTCTTTCACCATATCTAAACACCCCTGTTCTAAAAACTCTACAAACTGAAAACTATCTCTATCGATACATTCCTCAATAATTTCTTGTTGCTGATCCCAATTATATTCTATTCCAGAATTTTTTTCTTTAAATGTAGAAATTATTGTTTTTGCTTTTAAAATCAGGGCTCTTTTTACTTCATCTTCATTCATTTCTGAAATCTTAAGGCATGTCATCAAGTCTCTTACATTCAGATACTCATAAATCATCCCCAATAATTCACGAGGCAGAGTAGTAATAGAAATAGGAGGGGGAACCTGAGTAGCATCCGTATTGTTGGGCATGGAGGATCGTTTTCCTCCATATATTTTTGTTAACGTTTCAATTGTATTTATTTGTGGAGTATAAGTAGGGGCAATATTGATGGGCGGAAGGGGAGATCCACATTTATTTCCTAAACCATTTTTTTGTTTTGGAAGGCCTCCTCTAATAGGAATAAGTCTAACAGGATTTCGATTAGCAGGATTTCGATTAGCAGGA
>QFBQ01000019.1 GCA_003265885.1 Candidatus Marinamargulisbacteria bacterium SCGC AG-343-D04 | reverse complement strand
ATGTCAATAAATACGTCTTCTCTTTTTTCTACGCCATATCCTTTATTGAAATGCAGATCCGGAAAAGCAATTAATAATATAATTTGAATTCTTATTCCATGAAGTAATATGCTTATAATCTACAACATGATAGTGATAGATTTCCCCAAACTCTTTTGTATTAGAAACATGCCCTCTACACCCATCTAAATCCTTAGGGTAATGTCCGTCACTATCTTTGGGTCCAAAAATGGGAAACCCATCATTTGCAAATCCAATAAGCGAATAGGCAGTCGCTGTTGCTGAGGTTTTATACGAATAATACTCAGAGTCTACCGGCAGATTCCCAGTTAGATAAAAAGGTTCATAATTGTAATGATACTCACCATTTATTGAAAACCCATTATACTCATCTTTATACGCCTGATAATTAAAGTATTCGGGCAAGTCTTCAGAATCCCATGAATTATAAAATGACACCCCGTTCAAGGCGATTCCTACAGGTCCCTCAATAGTATCTAATGGATAGGTAATACGGTTTTTTATAGGAATCACTAGAATACGCTGTTTTCCCAATACATCTCCTGAACTAAACCCTTCAGACGAATCACATTGATGACTGCCTGTATCATTCATATAAAAACCTGATGGATGATTTGGTTTTCCTTCAATAGAAATATAGAGAAAATCTCCATTGACTCGTATCTGAATAGGTGAATATACTTTTGAATACGTTACACTTTTTACCGACACACTACTATCTGTGTACTGCTGGGGAATTCCACTGCTATCTATATAATAAATTTTATTATTTCCGCACTGCAACCCTTCATTTTGAGTTACAATACTTTCAGTAGAGACAAAAAATTTCATGAAAAATTTAGAAATGTCTTCATCATCAATCTCTGATTCATCTTTACCTATTTTTAACGCAATAATCTCTCTATAATTGAGTTTCTGATTATAAAAAGCAGGGGTATTATCTACGGTTTCAGAGTCTGTAAACATTTCTGTAAAAGCACCCACTAAACCACAGGCCGTCACGCCTATCAAACATATACCCAAAATCAAACAAAGTAAGATCTTTTTAATCTCCATACAATGTTATATTCCCCCTTTTTGTAGTAAATAAAACGACCTTTTTTTGTTTAAACATGTATGGTTTTTTAAAAAAATGTTACTTTACTCTATAATGACCTTAATCTTTTATGATTTTGAAACGTCTTCACGCTACCTTGTAGGCCAAATTCTGACCTATGCCTTTGTGGTAACAGACGAACATCTGAATCCAATCCAGTCCTTTTCAGGAAGGATTAAACTGAATCGAATGCAATGTCCAGAGGTTGACGCTGTTTTGACCAATAAACTTGATATCATGCATCTTCAACAAACAGGAAAAAGTGAATATGAGACGGCTCATGAAATTTTCTCTTTTCTTCAAAACTGTATCTCCACATATGGCATCTGTACTCTCGTTGGCTTTAATTCTAATACCTTTGATTTGTCTTTCCTACGAACCCTGTTGATCCGTTACGGGATAAACCCTTATTTTATGGGAAAGTTAAAAAACAAAGATATTCTTCATTGGGCTCAATCACTCGCTTTTTCTTATCCAGAAGAATTTCCTTGGGTACTAACTGAAAAAAATGACAAAGCATATTATTCATTTAGATTAGAAGACCTAACTCAATCGTTAGGACTTCTCAACGAAGCTCAATCTCATGATGCTTTAGAAGATGTTCAACTCACTATTAAACTTGTGTATTTTCTTGAACAACGTTTTCAGCAGAAACTGGTCGACTTCATAGCCTTTGACATCTCTGCCTGTTTACCGTCTCAGGAAAAACACCCTATTATGGGGTTTAAAAGCAGGCATTTTGCTGAAAAATCAGAAACTCCTAAAAAATTTATACACCGCTATTATTACTGTCTTTCTCGTGAAAAAAACATGCTTTTGGCCGTGGATTTAGAGCGTTTAGCCTTACTTAGTTCTGAGGAATTTTCTGACGAAAACTTATTAAAAACCATTCGTTATTTGAACCCCAATAAACATTTTTTTATTGCCGAGTCTTCAGACATTTCCTTTGATTCTAAACTGTCTTCTTTACCCTCCATGATTGACGAAAACTCTTTCTATCGTTCTTTAGCAGAGCAGCCTTCTAGCTATTTTACCTTGATTAAAAAAGACTGGGATATCGATTATCAGATTCATGAATTGGGATTTGAACGTATTGATCAACTTCGTTCATATGTTGATCGTTTCATGGCTCACAAAAATAGTTATCCGTCTTTATTAAGAGAGTTGTTAACCAAACGAAAACATGAAAAAGACACCTATCTTATTCAACTATTTAATCGTGTGTACCTCAATTATCATCCTGATCCAGACCCCGCATTATCTGCCCGTTATCTTATCCCCCGCTATCAGACGGGCAGCATGTATAAGGGTGACCCCCAAGAAAACTTTTTTCAACAACAGTTCGATTATCTTAACAGCTGTCTTGAAAATCACGAACTCGAAACAGATCTGCCTATTTTGCAATCATTACATCAGTATTATTCTGAATTTCAACAGCAATTTCTTAAAAAAATATTTTAGAGTATATCTTTATTTAACAATAAACTCTTCTACGCTCTCACGCACTTTATCTTCGCCTCTCATCTGTTCCATTTGTTTGATGAGATCCTTTTCTTTTGAGTTCAAATGTTTAGGAAGTTGTGCAGACACTTTTACATATTGGTCTCCACGTCCATACCCTTGTAAATTTGGGATCCCTTTTCCTTTCAACCTAAATGTTGTTCCAGGCTGTGTTCCTGAAGGAATTTTTAATGTTGCAGCCCCATTTAGAACCGGAACTTCAATAGAACATCCTAAAATAAGTTGTGTAAATGGCAAATTAAGATTAAGGATAATATGATTCTCTTCTCTTTCAAAATATTTATGATCTTTTACTGTAATAAATACATATAAATCCCCATTTTGGCCACCATTAACGCCTTGATTTCCTTCCCCAGATACACGTAGCTTATTCCCCGTTTCCACCCCTGCAGGAACTTTAACATTTATTTTTTTCTTTTTCTTTTTTCGCTCAACACCACCAGTTCCTTGACACTGAGGACAGGTCGTTACTTGCTGAATGCTTCCAAGCATCGTTCGTTGAATAATCTTAATACTTCCTGTTCCATTACACTTTCCACATTTCTTTTGAGAATTTGGATCGGTTTCTAAATGGTAAATTTCTAAGTCTTCCTCTATTCCGTTGGCCGCATCTTCTAAGGAAATCGTCATATCAAAACGCAAGTCCTCTCCTGCTATTCCGCTACTTCTAGAACTCGAGCGACCTGATCCTCCAAAAAAAGTATCAAATATATCTTCAAAGCCGCCTTCAAAATTAGATGAAAATCCTTCAAATCCACTAAATCCACCAAAACCCCCTTGATTTCCAGCAGCCGAATCATCGGCGACTCCAAACTGATCATATCGTTGTTTTCTGTCCGTATCAGATAATACTGAATACGCCTTTTGTATTTTCTTAAACTTATCTTCTGCTCCAGCCTCTTTATTAATATCTGGATGATACTTTCGGGCAACTTTTCTATACGCAGATTTAATCTCTTGTTGAGATGCGTCTTTGGAGACTCCTAACATGGCATATAAATCTTCTGACATTCCTTTATCCTTTCTTAATGCATCTCATCATACCATAGCATCATCTATGTAACGACCTCTAACGAGGTCGTTACAATAAAATATCACTATTAGTCTTTTTTAACTTCAGAAAACTCTGCATCCACAACGTTTTCGTCGTCTTTATCTTTTTTCTTATCCTCTGTAGCATCACCTTGTGGAGATTCTTCTCCGGCAGCTGCCTCTGGGTTTTCTTTATATAACTCTGCAGATACTTCGTATACAACCGCTTGTACTTTCTCCTTTTCTTCTTTGATCTTTTCAAGATCATCAGACTCAAGAACTTTCTTCAAATCTTCTTTTCCTGCTTCTAGCTTTTTCTTATGTTCATCACTAATTTTATCAGCGTTATCTTTTAACAACTTATCTATAGAATGAACAAGAGCATCTGTTTCATTTTTTACATCAACGGCTTCTCGTTTCTTCTTATCTTCTTCTGCAAACTCTTCAGCATCTTTCTTCATTTTTTCGATATCATCATCAGACAATCCAGAAGAAGCTTGAATCGTAATTTTTTGCTCTTTTCCAGTACCTTTATCTTGCGCCTTAACATGTAAGATACCATTGGCATCAATATCAAAAGTCACTTCAATTTGAGGAATTCCACGTGGTGCCGGAGCAACGCCTTCAAGAACAAAACGACCTAGACTTCTATTGTCTGCCGCCATTTCTCTCTCACCTTGTAAAACATGAATATCTACACTAGGTTGATTATCAGCAGCCGTTGAAAAAACTTGGCTTTTAGATGTAGGAATCGTTGTATTTCGCTCTATGAGTTTTGTACATACACTTCCTAATGTTTCAATTCCAAATGACAACGGAGTGACATCTAATAAAACAACATCCTTAACATCTCCGGCTAAAACGCCTCCTTGAATAGCCGCACCTATGGCCACTACTTCATCAGGATTCACACCTTTATGAGACTCTTTTCCAAAGAAGTCTTTCACTGCATCTTGAATCATAGGAATACGTGTTGTTCCCCCTACCAAGATTACTTCATGGATATCATTTTTTGTTAAATCTGCATCTTTCAATGCTTTTTCACAAGGTTTCATCGACCTTTTAACGAGAGCATCAATCATGGATTCAAACTTAGATCGAGTTAACGATATATTCAGATGCTTGGGCCCTGTATTATCAGCTGTAATAAATGGAAGATTGATCTCAGTACTTGTAGTAGATGACAATTCAATTTTAGCTTTTTCTGCAGACTCCTTGAGTCGTTGAATCGCCATTTGATCTTTCGATAAATCTATTCCTTGATCTTTCTGAAATTCATCAATAAGCCACTGAATAAGAAGTTCATCAATATCATCTCCACCTAATTGCGTATCTCCATTTGTTGAAAGCACTTCAAACACACCGTCTCCAATTTCAAGAATAGAGATATCAAAGGTTCCTCCTCCAAAATCATAAACAGCAATTTTTTGATCTGTCTTTTTATCTAATCCATAGGCTAATGCTGCAGCAGTAGGCTCGTTAATAATTCGTAAGACTTCTAACCCAGCAATTTCACCCGCATCTTTTGTTGCTTTTCGTTGTGCATCATTAAAGTATGCAGGAACTGTAATAACAGCCTTTGTGACGTCTTGCCCCAAATACGCTTCTGCATCTTGTTTAATTTTTTGTAAAATCATTGCAGAGACTTCTGCAGGTGTATAATCCTTGTCTTTTCCTTTAATAACAATACCACCATTTTTACGTTCTTCTATTTTATACGACAATTTCTTATCTACTTCCTTCAACCGTCTTCCAATAAGACTTTTTGCTGAATAATACGTATGCTCTGGATTAGTCACTGCCTGTCTTTTTGCAGGTTGACCCACTAATCGTTCACCTTCTTTTGTAAACGCTACTATAGAAGGCGTTGTTCGTGCCCCTTCAGCATTGGCTATAACAGCGGGATCTGATCCCTCTAAAATAGAAAAACATGAATTTGTTGTTCCTAAATCAATTCCTATAATTTTTTCTTTTCCCATTTCCTAATCTCCTTTATTTTTTCTTATGTGGTAGATATATAACTTATTTATGCCAACTTTCTACCCCTGTACTATTAAATAAATGTTCGCTTTTTAAACACTTCCTCCACACATGTTCACTTACTGAACAATCACTCTGATACAAAGACCATTGAAGGACGGATAACCTTGTCATGAATCATATATCCCTTTTGCATGACCTTAATGACGATACCAGATTTAACCCCCTCTTTCTTTTCTTGTCCAATAGCTTGGTGGAAATTTGGGTCAAAAGGGTTATCTATCGCGTTTATCTCTTTAATATTTAGTTTTTGTAAAGTCGCTTCCAATTGTTTTTGAATTAGAATAAAACCTTTTACAACATCTTCCTCTTCTTTTTTAAGTTGAACAGCATGTTCGTAAGCAAACCCAAAGTTATCTATAACAGGTAAAAACTGCTCCACAACATTTTGAGCCGCATATTTTTTAAAAGAGTCTACCTCTTGGTTTTTTCGTCGTTTAAAATTTTCAAGTTCAGCCATATGTAATAATGCGTTATCTTTTTCTTTTTTAGTATTTTCTTTCTGATCGTCAAGTTCTTTTTCTAAAACTGAAATTCGATTTTCAAATTGTTGAGATAGATCTTTATCGCTAGATTTTTTTACTACCTTCTCTTTTTTAGACACTTTTTTTTCTACATCTTTTGGTTCTTTGACTTTTTTAGAAGCATCACTTTGCTCCACTTTTTGTTCTGTCTTTTTATTTTTTTTCATCCCCAAAAACTCCTTTAGCAAAATTTAAGTCCCTTTTTTATTCTTGAAACTATTCCTTTAATTTGTTTTTCTGTCAAGTAATCATGAATTAGAAAAACATCTTAAAACTTGTTCTAGTTTCAACAATTTGATTTAATATAAAGTATATGACTTCTGTAAATGTAGCGGTTATCGGTTTAGGAAACATGGGAAAACACCATGTTAGGAACTATCATAACATTAAACATGCACACTTAGTTGCTGTATGTGACCTCCAGCAATCTATAGTTGATGAATTTTCTGAAAAATATCATTGCAAAGGGTATACAGATCTCGAGGCTATGCTAGAAAATGAAACAATTGACGCTGTTACATTAACAGTTCCTACATCATTACATTATAAAATAGCAAAATCCATCATTTCCAAAGGCATCAGTATCCTCATTGAAAAACCTATCTGCGATGATATCAATCAAGCACAAGAATTGATTGATCTATCCGAAAAAAACAATTGTACACTGATGATCGGTCATATCGAGAGATTTAACCCTGTTGTTAAAAAACTTAAAGACATCATTGATAATGGTGAAATTGGCAAAGTAACGTCTCTAATTTCACGACGAGTGGGAGCTTTTCCTGCCCAAATTAAAGATGCCAATGTCATAATTGATTTGGCTGTTCATGATATTGATATTTTCTCCTATTTACTGGATAAACAACCCGATAACATCTACGGAAATGCAGGCAGAGCTCTTATTGATGGCCGAGAAGATTATGCCGAAATTCTTCTTACTTATGGAGACCAAAATGGCTTAATGCAAGTAAACTGGATTACTCCTATACGTATTCGTAGTCTCGCGATTACGGGGACTAAAGGCTATGCTGAATTGAATTATATGACCCAAGAATTAAAGTTATTTGAAAGCAACTATCATGAGGACCATGACAATTTTGGCGATTATATTATTAAATTTGGAAATCCAGTTGAACGTCATATTCCTATTGAAAAAAAAGAGCCCCTTTTTGAGGAACTATCACACTTTATAGACTGTATCATGACTAAACAAAAACCACTCATTTCTGGGGAAGTGGGCTTACAAGCATTAAAAACCGCATTAAAGGTTATGACTGTTATGAATATGAGCTCTAAAGCTTAAAACTCACCAACACATTGTTGTTTTTCTAGTGCAATGATATTATTTATGCAGGTACGGTATCTTGATATATTGTAATATTTCAAGCTAAAAAGAGGAAAAATGACATATTTATTTACATCAGAATCTGTTTCAGAGGGTCACCCAGATAAAATATGTGACCAAATCTCGGATTCATTATTAGATGAAGCTCTTCGACAAGACCCTACAAGTAGAGTTGCTGTAGAATGCTTTACTACCACAGGCTTGGTTATTGTAGGCGGTGAGGTTTCTACAAAGGGCTGGTTAGATGTACAAAAGATTACACGAAACACCTTGCGTGAAATTGGATATACGAAAAGTGACTATGGGATAGCTGCTGATGACTGCAGTGTTTTATCTACTATTCACGAACAATCATCTGATATTGCCATGGGAGTCAATAAGTCGTCGGGTCTTCATAAAGGTCTTGGTGCTGGAGACCAAGGAATAATGTTTGGTCATGCCTGTACACAAACAGATGTGTTAATGCCACTGCCTATTCATCTGTCTCATAAATTGGTGAAGCGTTTGTCAGATGTTAGAAAGTCTAATCATCTTACGTACCTTAGACCTGATTCTAAGTCGCAAGTCACTGTAGAATATGAAGGAAGAACTCCAAAACGTATCCATACCGTATTGATTTCGACACAGCATGACCCTGATGTAAGTCATGCCCAAATAGAAAAGGACATTAAGGAACATGTACTCCCTTCCGTTTTGCCTGAACATTTAGTGGATGATAATCTTATTGTTTATGTAAATCCAACAGGCCGTTTTGTCATTGGTGGGCCTCATGGCGATGCTGGATTAACAGGAAGAAAAATCATTGTTGATACTTATGGGGGTTGGTGTCCTCATGGTGGTGGTGCTTTTTCTGGGAAAGATTCAACAAAAGTCGATCGTTCAGCAGCATATATGTCACGATATATTGCAAAAAACATGGTCTCTGCGGGAATTTCCAATGAACTATTAATTCAATTGTCATATGCTATTGGTGTTAGTGAGCCTATTTCTATTTATGTTGATACATTCGGAGATACTACCTATTCGAATGAAAGTATTATTGGTGCAATTCGTAAGATATTTGATCTTACGCCAGAAGGAATTATTCAAACATTATCGTTACAACAACCTATCTTTAAGCAAGTTTCAGCGTATGGTCATTTTGGAAGAGATGATCTTAATTTACCTTGGGAACAGCTAAATAAAGTAGAAGACATCAAGTCCTGTTTAAAGAAAAAGGTCGTGTTGTAAGTTTTATAATATGAATAATCCTTCCACAAAGAGAGGAAATTGTGGGAATTTTTCAAAATGAATTAGATGTTGCGACTATAGATTTAGAAGATCGTTTCAAATTAGAAATCGGACACTATTTCACTGCAACACAATATAGCTGTGTCTGTTTGGATACATTTACGAATGGTTTGCTTTCTTACCAACTATCTAATATACTTCCAAAAATGTCCTATTTAGGTTGCCTATCGTCATCTTCGTCTGATATTATCAAAACGTTTACCGGGATTACGGCCCCTATATCCACGTCGGCATCCTCATCTTTTTCATTAGAAACAGCAAAAAGCATGGCCAAGAAGTTCAATTCACAGGTCTGTATTAGTCTTTCTGGGATTTCTAGTATTCCAGATTCAAAAAACATCATCACAAGTAAGGTGTTTATCGCATATATGTTCAATAATAATGTCAGTGAGAAATGTGTGGAATGTTTTGGGACACAATCTGAAGTTATTAGACAAACATTACATGCTTGTTTAGGTTATCTAAAATTATTATTTATAAAATATCCCATCAAAAAAAAGGAGAATTAAATGGAAGAAAATAAATCAAAAGCATTACAGTTTGCATTATCTCAAATAGAAAAAGCTCATGGAAAAGGGTCTATTATGACGTTAGGGGATGCGCCTACATTAACTTTAGATACCATTTCATCTGGAGCGTTATCATTGGATCTTGCTCTTGGTATAGGAGGCTACCCTAAAGGAAGAATTGTAGAAATTTATGGACCGGAATCTTCTGGAAAATCAACATTGGCGTTACACGCTGTTGCTGAAGCTCAAAAGAATGGAGGAGCCTGCGCCTATATAGACACAGAGCATGCGTTAAATCCAGGATATGCACAGAATCTAGGTGTAAAACTAGACAGTTTGCTATTATCTCAACCTGATTATGGTGAACAAGCCTTAGAAATTGCAGAATCATTGGTCCGTTCTGGGGCTATCGAACTTATTGTTATCGACTCCGTCGCGGCTCTTGTTCCTAAGTCTGAAATAGAAGGTGATATGGGAGATGCCCAAATGGGAATGCAAGCACGGCTTATGTCTCAAGCATTGCGAAAATTAACAGGGATTGTTAACAAATCCAACTGTGTTGTAATTTTTGTTAACCAAATTAGGGAAAAACTAGGGATTATGTTTGGAAATCCTGAAACAACTCCGGGTGGAAGAGCCTTAAAGTTTTATTCTTCGATTCGTATTGATATCCGTCGTATTGAAACTCTAAAAAAAGGCGTCGATATCACAGGTATTAAATCGAAAGTAAAAATTGTAAAAAACAAAGTAGCACCTCCCTTTCGATTTACTGAATTAGAAATTCAATTTGGAAAAGGGATTTCCTATGAATCAGATCTTATTGATTTAGCAACAGAATTTGACATTATCGAAAAAAGCGGAACCTGGTATTCCTATGGCAATGCAAAAATGGGACAAGGTAAAGATAGTGCGAAAAAATATCTAATAGAAAACCCTGAGCTTGCAAAGGAAATAGAGAAAAAAGTAAAAGACAAAATCTCAGGAACTAGTGATGAACCTGAAAAAAATAAACCAGAAAAAAAGGAGCGTGTTAAAGCATGAGTACAATCACACTCGTAAGTATAATTGGCATAGGTCTTTCTACCTTAGCTATTTGTACGTATTATTTTAAAAAGTTAACGACAGATTCTGCGTTGGAAAAGTCAAGAAAAGAAGCGTCTGTCACAGTAGAAAGAGCTCGGAAAGATGCGGATAGAATTATTTCTAAAGCTCACCAAGATAGCCATAGTCTTAAAACAAAAATAATCAAAGAGGCTGAAGGTGAAATAAAATCTCGACATAGAACTGTTGCAGAATATGAAAATCGTATTGCTCAAAAAGAGCAGCATCTTGTCAAAAAAGATAATCAACTGTCTGAAAAAGAGAATGCCGCTGACAAAGAACGTCAAAAGCTAAAATCTCTACAAGAGAAAGAACATCAGATTATCAATGATTTATCAAAAGAATTAGAAAATATAGCGGGTATGAAAAAAGAGGATGCCGAAAAGTTATTATTATCTAATATTGAAAGAGAAACGCGTCAACGGGTCGGTAAGATGATTAAAGATATGGAAGATCAAGCAAAAAAAGTAGCCTCCCGTAGATCAAAAGAAATTATTACAGATGCCATTCAAAGAACGGCTGTAGACCATGTTGCGGCTATTACTACCAGTACCGTACAGCTTCCTGATGAAGATATGAAAGGAAGAGTGATAGGTAAAGAAGGTAGAAATATCCGAGCTTTTGAATCTATTTCGGGGGTTGATGTTATCATTGATGATACTCCAGGAGCCGTCATCTTATCTGCCTTTGATCCAATTAGAAGAGAATTGGCAAAAATGACGATGAAAAAGCTTCTAGATGATGGACGTATTCATCCGGCACGAATTGAAGAAGAATATGAAAAGTCAAAAAAAGAACTTCATGATACGGTTATTGAACATGGTGAAAGAGCTGCCGATGAATTAGGCTTAGAGTTTCATCCAAAATTAATAGAACTTATGGGAAAACTTCATTATCGAACCAGTTACGGACAAAATATTTTACTTCATTCCTTAGAAGCTGCTCATATTGCGGGGATTATGGCCGCTCAACTTGGGGTTAATGTTGTTCTCGCAAAGCGTGGAGCAATGATGCATGATATTGGAAAAGCCCTAGATTTTGAACGAGAAGGGTCTCACACAACATTAGGGAAAGAGGTCTGTGAGCAATATGGCGAATCAGCAGAAGTATTAAATTGTATTATGGCCCATCATGAAGAAGAGCCTCCGGAGACTATTGAAGCTATTCTAGTCATGGTTGCAGATGCTATTTCTTCTGTTAGACCAGGGGCTCGACGAGAATCACTTGAAACATATATCAAACGATTAGAAAAACTCGAGGGGATTGCCAATGAATTTGATGGGGTTGAGAAAGCGTATGCTATACAAGCAGGGCGAGAAATTCGTGTCATTGTTAACCCGGAAGATATCACTGATGATTATACGCATAAGCTTGCCGTTGATATTGCTAAAAAAATCGAAGCTCACGTTGATTACCCCGGAGAGGTAAAAGTGTCGGTTGTTAGAGAAACTCGTTCAGAGAGTTTAGCTCGATAATCAATGATTGAAACCAAAAAACTAAAAAAAAGCTATCATAAACGATGTGTCGTTAATGAGATGAGTCTTAAGATGGAAAAAGGAGAAGTAGTGGGACTTCTTGGCCCAAATGGAGCGGGAAAAACCACTACATTCTATATGATTACAGGTCTAGTGAGACCTGATAATGGGCAAGTCTTTTATAAAGGTAAAGATATTACACATATTCCTATGTATAAACGATCTCGCTTAGGACTCGGATATTTACCGCAAGAATCGTCTATTTTCAAAAAGCTTACTGTAAAAGAAAATGTGTATATTCTTTGGGAAATTTTACAAAACATACCTAAATCTGATTATGAAAAAACGCTTGATCAGTTATTAGAAGAAATGGGGATTGGACATCTTAAAGAATCAAGAGGTATAGAATTATCTGGTGGGGAAAAGAGACGTGTAGAAATTGTTCGAGCCTTGGCCACTAATCCAGAGTTTATTTTATTAGATGAACCTTTTGCCGGCATTGACCCTATAGCCGTTCATGAAATTCAACAGATTATTAAATCCCTTAAAGAAAAAGGACTTGGCGTGGTAATTTCAGACCATAATGTCAGAGAAACATTAGCCATTACGGATAGATCCTATCTAATTCATGAGGGAAAACTTATTTTAACTGGAACTTCTGATGAAATTGTTAAAAACCCCCTTGCTAAAAAATTCTACTTAGGTGATGACTTCACGCTATGAAGCTTAAGATTATTGATCGATATATAGCTCAAGAGCTTTTTATGCCCTTTATTAGTGGGGTTCTTGCATTTACTACTATTTTATCTGGGAGTACTATCCTGTTTCAATTAGTAGGAGATGCTATTAAATATTCTATTCCTCTTTCCAGTTTACTCTTATTGATTATTTTAAAACTCCCCTATGTTATTGCTCTTTCTATTCCTATGGCGACATTATTTTCTACTATATCTGTCTTTGGAAGATTGGGTAATGATTTAGAAATTCTTGCCTTACGTGCACATGGTGTGAGTATCTCCAGGTTATTGATTCCAGTTGTCATTATTGGTATTTGTATTAGTTTAGTGAACCTATGGTTTAATGAAGAAGTTGTTCCAAAATCATCTACTACTGCTCGAAACCTTTTTTTAAGCTTTAGAGATAGTGACACACCCTCTATTCAAACCAATATAAATGTAACTGAGTATAAAGATAAGCTTCCTTATAGAATTATAAATGTTCAAGAAAAAGAAGGCGTTAATCTCAAAAATATTACGGTTGCTGAGTATGAAACAGGGTCATTAATCCGACTTATCCGATCAAAAACAGGGAAATGGATTACAGAAGGTGGATGGGAGTTTTATAATGGTATTATGCATATATTCCCGCAAAACAATCCAAAACATATTAGTATCATAGAATTTGAAAAAGAGCTTATCAACATTGAATTAAGGCCTGCAGACTTAATAAATAGAAATAAAAACATAGAGGAAATGAACAGAAAAGAAGTGATAGATAAAATAAATTTTATTAAAAAAACAGGGCAAGATCCTATTAAATTAATTATGGATTATCATATGAAGGTATCCATTGCATTTTCATCATTAATTTATTGTATCTTAGGTGCATGCATGGGACTTAAACCTCATAGAAGCTCATCTTCAGTAGGTATTGGCTTAAGTTTACTTATTATTTTTGGATATATCATATTAATGTCTATAGGCATGGGTTTTGGTTTATCCAGAATCTTACCTCCTATTTTGGCAGCATGGTTCCCAAATATTATCATTGGATTATTCAGTATTACTCTTATTCGAAAACTAGCGACTCAATAGTATCCTCAATTTATTATACTAGACACTCTTATATAGTAAGGTATAATAACCCTTTTTAAATGAAAGAATCTAAATATTAAAGGAGAGATTTTATGTTACAAAATATACCTAACTTTTGGTTGTTAGCACCATTATCATCGTTAACGGCTCTATTCATATCTTATTTATTTTTCAATAAATTATTAAAAGAGTCTGAGGGAACAGACAAAATGATAGAAATTGCAGGTTATGTCAAAGAAGGAGCGATGGCTTACCTTAAACGACAATATAAAGTTGTCGCAATAGTATTTTCAGCAATTTTTGTTATTCTTGGAATACTCGCTTATGTAGGGGTTCAAAGTCCATTTGTTCCTTTTGTATTTTTAAGTGGTGGATTATGGTCTGCTGTATGTGGATATTTAGGTATGAAAACAGCTACAAATGCATCTGCAAGAACTGCAGCAGCATGTAGAGATTCTCTTAATAAAGGTCTGAATGTCTCGTTTAGAGGCGGTGCTATTATGGGGCTTATCGTGGTTGGTTTTGGGCTATTTGATATTTCATTATGGTTTGTACTTTTAAATTATATTTATGACCATAATATTTTTGGTGTAAGTCTAGATATTGTACAAAAATTAGGGCTAAACACTTTTAGTTCAGCATTAGTATCAGACGTTATGTTTCAAAAACAAAAGTTAACTATTATTTCTAATACTTTATTAACCTATGCAATGGGAGCATCTGTGATGGCACTATTTGCTAGAGTTGGTGGTGGTATCTTTACTAAAGCTGCAGATGTTGGAGCTGATTTGGTAGGAAAAGTAGAAGCTGGAATTCCTGAGGATGATCCTAGAAACCCTGCTACAATTGCTGATAATGTGGGAGACAACGTAGGAGATGTAGCTGGAATGGGCGCAGATTTATTTGAATCCTATTGTGGATCTATACTGGCAGCTACCGCTTTAGGCGCTTCATTGTCGTTAACGCGTGTTGATTTTACTATTCTTAATATTATCTCTCCAATGATTGTAGCTGGAATAGGTATTATTTGTTCCTTAATTGGGATTTTCTTTGTTAGAACTAAAGAAGGGGCTTCTCAAAAAGACTTATTACACTCTCTATTAATCGGAACAGGATTGTCTTCTGTACTAATCATTTCAATATTAGGGTACCTGGCAACAACATCATTTATGTCATGGGGATTATTTGGTAGTGTTTCAGTAGGTTTAATTGCAGGATTTATTATAGGTCAAGCAACTGAATATTACACTTCAGACACGTTTACACCAACTCAAAAAATAGCTGAATCATGTAAAGAAGGGGCTGCTACTAATATTTTAAGTGGAATGGCAACAGGAATGTTATCAACATTTATTCCAGTCATTACTATTGTGGTGGCGATTATACTTTCTTTTGTGTTTACTAATGGATTTGTAGACATCACAATGGGTATTTATGGAATTTCATTCGCTGCGATTGGGATGCTTTCAACGTTAGGGATCCAATTAGCAACAGATGCATTTGGGCCCATTGCTGACAATGCAGGTGGAAATGCAGAAATGGCTGGATTACCAAAAGAAGTTAGAACACGTACCGATGCTCTAGATTCATTAGGAAACACTACTGCGGCTACGGGAAAAGGGTTTGCCATAGGATCGGCAGCATTAACAGCACTTGCCCTAATAGCAGCCTACTTAGATTCTATTAAGCAATGGTTGTCAAATTTGGCAGGCAATTCAGTGCATTATATTGGAGAGATTGGATTTTCAAATTCTGAGGCTCTTCAATCTTCTATATACTCCATAACACAAATATCCATAGAAGATTTGATTAACATCTTTCAAGTAAATATACTTAACCCTAAATTTTTATGTGGGATTTTTATAGGCTCTATGGTGTGTTTTGTTTTTTGTGCACTTACGATTTCAGCTGTAGGAAAAGCGGCTGGAGATATGGTGAACGAAGTAAGACGACAGTTTAGAGAAATTAAAGGAATCTTAGATGGAACTGGAAAACCTGATTATGCGCAATGTGTTAGCATATCAACAACTGGCGCTCTTAAGGCCATGATAATCCCTTCCTTGCTAGCTATTTCTATTCCTATCATTGTGGGCTTTGTATTTCATATTCCTGGTGTTTTAGGACTCTTAACGGGTGCTCTCACTACAGGATTTGTTTTAGCGATCATGCTCAATAATGCTGGAGGAGCTTGGGACAATGCTAAAAAGTATATTGAATCAGGGCAGCAAGGTGGAAAAGGATCTGAAGCGCATAAAGCGGCAGTTATTGGAGACACTGTTGGGGATCCATTTAAAGATACGTCTGGGCCCTCTCTTAATATATTAATCAAACTTATGACAATTGTATCTGTAGTATTTGTTGGATTGATCTTGAAATTTGGATTTTATTTCTAATAAAACAAAAAAGTATATGTTATAATGTCTTTATAGTTTTTTTAGAGAAAAGATATAATAATAAATAAGGAAAGGTCAGATAATATGAAAGATAAAAAAAAGAGTATCAAACCAGTAGATTTAAAGATTTTAAAATTATTACAAGATCAAGGACGTATTACTAATCTCAAGATTTCACAAGAAATTGGTCTTACACCTTCAGCAACAATGGAACGTGTACGAAAATTAGAAGAAAGAGGGTTTATTAACCAATATGTTACGCTAATCAATCCTGAAAACTTTGATTTTAACCTTACCGCTTTTGTATGGATCAGCACCACTGTTCCTAACTGGGATGAATCTATTTCAGAGGCATTGCTAAATATTGCCTATATCCAAGAAATACATGAGGTCCAAGGACAATCATCTTACCTTTGTAAGATTAAAACAAAAGATGTTAAAGAACTTTCACGATTGCTCAGAGATTACTTTGGAAAAATAGGTACTGTTTCTAATACTCAGACTCAAATAGTCATGAGAACTATTAAAGAAACACCAACTATTGATCTATCGCAAGTATAAGAGCTACGAAGATTTTAAATTATGGGTGATACACATAAAAATCCAGGTAGCGGGGTTAATGCAACCAGGCGTTTAAATCCAAAAGAGTTATCTATTTCTTACTCTCCTCTTTCTGGATCTAGAAAAGTTTACAAAAAAACAGATTTATTTCCAGACTTACAAATCCCTTTTCGTCGTATTACACTAAGCGACACTGAAATTAATGGATCAAAAGAGCAGAACGACCCAATAGATGTTTATGATTGTTCAGGAATTTATACAGATCCTAATGAAGATGTTAATATAGAAGAGGGACTTCCTGAGATTCGTCGTCCATGGATTAACAGACGAGAAGATGTTGAATCTTTAAACTCTCAAAGTTCTATTTATTACCATACTAGACAATTAGAAAGCTCCGTAGACAACCTTCGTTTTACGCGAAAAAAACAACCATTAAAAGCAAAGAATGGACGAAATGTCTCCCAAATGCATTATGCTAGAAAAGGTATTATTACAGAAGAAATGGCCTATATTGCAATTCGTGAAAATATGTCAGCTGAATTTGTACGGGACGAAGTCGCTTCAGGAAGAGCTATTATTCCTGCGAATATTAACCATCCCGAATGTGAACCGATGATTATTGGAAGAAATTTTGCTGTTAAAATCAACGCGAATATTGGAAACTCTGCAATTAGTTCAAGTATTATTGAAGAAGTAGAAAAACTCACATGGGCTATACGGTGGGGAGGAGATACCGTTATGGATCTTTCAACTGGCCCAAATATTCATGAAACTCGAGAATGGATTATTAGAAACTCTCCTGTCCCTATAGGAACAGTGCCTATCTATCAAGCACTAGAGAAAGTGAATGGAAAAGCCGAAGATTTAACCTGGGAACTTTTTAGAGATACGTTAATTGAACAGGCAGAACAGGGAGTAGATTATTTTACAATACATGCTGGAGTTTTATTGCGCTACGTTCCATTGACAGCTAAACGTCTTACAGGGATTGTATCACGTGGTGGATCTATAATGGCTAAATGGTGCTTAGCTCACCATAAAGAAAACTTTTTATATACTCATTTTGAAGAAATTTGTGAAATTATGAAAGCCTATGATGTCAGCTTTAGTTTAGGCGATGGCCTTAGACCAGGCTGCATTAAAGACGCCAATGATGAAGCACAGTTTGGAGAACTTGAAACATTGGGAGAGTTAACTCAAATAGCTTGGAAACATGATATTCAAACTATGATTGAAGGACCAGGACATGTTCCTATGCATCTGATTAAAGAAAATATGGATAAACAGTTAAGTGTCTGTAGTGAAGCGCCTTTCTATACATTAGGCCCTTTAACCACGGACATTGCTCCAGGTTATGACCATATTACAAGCGCAATTGGAGCGGCACAAATCGGTTGGTATGGAACAGCAATGTTATGTTATGTCACGCCTAAAGAACATTTAGGCCTTCCTAATAAAGATGATGTTAAAGAAGGTATTATTGCCTATAAAATTGCAGCACATGCTGCAGACCTAGCAAAAGGCCATCCTAATGCACAGAATCGTGATGATGCATTATCTAAAGCACGTTTTGAGTTTCGTTGGGACGATCAATTTAATCTCAGCTTGGATCCGGATACTGCGCGCAGTTATCATGATGAAACATTGCCAACTGAAAAAGCAAAGACAGCTCATTTCTGTTCCATGTGTGGGCCAAATTTTTGTTCAATGAAAATTACTCAAGATGTCAGAGATTATGCTAAAAAGAATGGCTATGATTCTCAAGAAGCTATTCAAAAAGGTTTAAAAGAAAAAGCAGAAGAATTTAAAAGGAGTCTGGGATAATATGACTATTTCTAAACATTCAATACTATCGTTGTGGGCAGAAAATTTAAAAAAGAAGAATCTATCTTCTCTATTAGATCTATATCATCAAGATGCAATTCTTATCCCTACCTTTTCCCCTTCCCCATTGCATCATGATGGAGGTATTAAAAATTATTTTGATAACAAATTTTTACCCGTTTCTCCTGAAGTAATTGAATGTAAACAAGAACAGGTTGCAACACTCAATACTATTGAATGTCATACTGGACTTTACGTTTTTAAAACTGAGTCAGGAGAGCAAGAAGCTCGTTTTACTTTTATCTATAAAGAAGGCAAAATACTTCATCACCATTCTTCTGTTGTAGGCTAACGATTTTTAGATAACTACATCATAGTGTAAATAAAAAACAAGAACATATGCCTTCATTGCAACCTAGTGTTCGTAACGAAAAAGATCTATTTTATAGTGTTTATCAATCTGCCCCAGAAGATAAAAATAAAGAGATTGAAAAGTATTTGGATGCTCCAACTACTATTACTGGTTTAGATTTGGGAACAAATGCTTTATCAGCATTTCCAGAAGCAGTCTTTAAGTGTACTTTTTTAAATACACTTGATTTTAATGTAAATAGTTTAAGCACATTACCGATGACTTTTAATTTCAAATATCTAGAAAACCTAGATTTATCTGACAATAGATTTCAACAATTTCCAATAGCTATCACCTCATGTAGCTTATTAAAGAAATTATTTTTACATAATAATGAAATCGAATCAGTTCCTAGAGAATTAGGATCACTTAAACATTTATCTTTATTATCTTTACAAGGCAATCCACTTTCTTCGTTTCCAGTTAGCATTTTTTGCTTAAGAAAACTTGAACACCTTCACTGTGACGATGCTGCTTGCCAAGATCCAGCACCTTCCTCTAAAGTCCCCTCTTGGAAATCGTTAGCTTTCGCTGGTTTAACTCCATCATTCGGAAATATAAATAGAGCTATCACAGAATTTAAAAAATTTGACGAAGAAACATTACATGTTACTCTAAAAGAGTTTTCAGATAGAACTCAACGTAATCCTAAAATTACAGAATGTCGCTACAGAAAGCAACGTCGTTGCAGAAACCACATATAAATACTTTTATGAACTTTTCATTTAACTGTAAATTATTGATATAAGATTAGATCATCTTTTCAATAACTATTTATCATCAGTTTTGATACGTCATCAAACAAACTCTGCTACACAAGGTGCTCGTTTTACCTTTGTATAGAAAGACGGGAAAATTATTCACCATCATTCTTCTGTTTCAGGGTAATCACATGTAAACTATAACTTCTTTATAGACATGGATATATATTCAATAATAATACATATAATATCGATCTCTTATAAATATATAACCTTTTATTTATACTTTTTTTAATATATATTTATATATATGGCTTTAAATAAAAATTTTTCCATATTTTGGAATCTTAATAAAGAATCTTGGAAATTAAGGACTCAAACTAAGTCTGAATTTTCTACAACTATATTTTTTATTCAATTATCTATTTTGATACCCATGGTTGCTTTTACCCCTCTCGCTATTAATTTTCTTAATTTTAAATATAACTTTATAAATGAACCAAATCTTTTTTACAACATATTCTTATATATTCTTACTTTTGTTGTAGTTACAGTACTTCCATGTGGATTAATTAGTATTACCAATATTTTTTATAAAGAAAAACAATTAAATCTTAAACATTTATTTAAAAGCTTTGAGAGTTTCAATTACCTTTTTAAAACTTTATCTTTATATTTTAAAATAAACCAACGATGCTTCCTTTTAACTTTTTTATTAACTGTTTCTTGGATAATCTTTATTTCCATTTCAGGTGTTACCATAACTAAAATCATTGGCGGTGTATTTATAATATCACTTTTAATTTTATATTATTATTCAAAATACTGGCTTTCTCCCATTATTTTTATTGAGAATAAAGACCTTCCAGCTTTTGAAATTCTTAAAGAAAGCACAAAACTTATGAAAGACTTCCAAACTCCTTTATTAGTTACTTCTATTCCATTATTTATTCTTTATATGTTGAACTTCTTCATCGCCTTTGCTTTTTTATTCGTATTTTTACTCTCCCATCAACAAGCTTTATTTCCCAGTCTTCCAGCGAATTTTTATTTAATTTCAGAACAATTCATATTTAATGGCACTACCATAACGTTGTTATTATTTTACAATTACTTTTTTATAAAAACTATTTTTCACTACTCCTTAGTTAAGGTAAAACTCTACCATAAGTTAAAAGAGGAACAAGGGTCTAAGGTTTCCTAAAACCTCATAACAAATTTATCTATCATAGACATATTCAAAACTTAGAATTTCAAAAAAATGAATGGGTTTTGATGATTGTTGTGAATGTAAAATTAAAAATTCTTTAAACTACGAGACTGCCGCAACAGGTACTGAAAATAAATGAGAAGATGAGTTTACCATTTCATCTAACTCACTCGTTAGAGTCTCTAACTCTTCTTTCATCTTAACTTTATATTTAACGGTTTCATTTACTAATTTAGGAACTAAGTCATGATAATATTGAATTCCATCATTTAAATTATCTCTAAATCTATTTAAGTACTTAATATCTAACTGCGTAGGTTCATCTTTTAACTTTTGTATCTCTTTTGAAAAATAATTCACATACATCTTTAACTCTGATACAAATAAATTAGGACGATATTTATTGTTTAATAATTGAATACGTCCATAAATATGTCCAACCATATCTTTTAAAGACGATAGGCGTGAAAAATATGCCAAATTTGGGCCCGCACACACTGCTGTCTTCAACGGACGTTTGTTTTCTATATTATTACTCAGTAATGCACTTGCCGCCAAATCTTCGCATAAACATACTTTCTCTACCACTTTAGAAACCGCATTCTTTAAGGCTTCTGAACTTAAGCTAAGGGCTTTTAATTGCTCTATTTTACGTTTTTGAAAGAAAACTGACGCAGTACAGACAGGCTTCTTAGAAAACTCCGTATTGGACACCAAATAGCCCTTAGGACATGGACTTCCTGGCTTACCATTCTCGAAACGTTCCATCTTTTGTTTTTCACTTTCTGTTCCTCTCACTGAATTAAAGGGAACACCTAATGGCGATACACCACTTAAATATAAATCGTCTTCTTCTGCTTTGGATAACAACTGTCTGGTTTCATCATCTACAATAGTAACTTCAGGGACCAATAAAAATGGCGTCGCCCACCCTGTTCTCTTGAGATTATAATATTGCAATAAAAAGTTGTGCTCGTTATAGGTTCCTATTCCGCCTTGTACTGTAATATCTACTTCCGGAAATATCGAAAACGAGATGTCTCTCTTTTGTTCTAAAACCTTATTACAGGTCACAAATAATGAAGACACTAGATCTGTCTTGTTTTGTTTGAATTCTTCTAAAATAGGGCCTAATAAATATCCATCAGAAGCAAAAGCGTGTCCTCCACAATTTAGCCCCGACTCTATTCTATATTCAGATACCCATACACCCTTTTTCGCCAAAAACTTTCCTTGCGTTAAACTGGATCTGTAATCTGATACTTTTAAAATGACTTTCTTTTTCAAAAAGCCTGTTGAATCTGGGAAAAAATCATCGAATTGATCGATATAGCCATATAAACGTCTGTTAAATCCTGCAGAAAAAACAATAGAGGCTTCTAAATCACTTTCAGCAAAACCTCTTAAGGCCGATAAGGCATCTGAATACATAGTCTCTCTTTTCTCTGCGTTTTTATCATAGGTGTCTCTATCTAATTTTGTCATGATGTTTACATCAATAGATCCTGGTTTAACAAAGCCCAATAACTGCTCTTTGATGCGAGCTCGTTCCTCTGTATTCATTGTTTTTTGTAATATCTTATATAACACTGTTGCATCTGATGTTTCTGGCAAACATTCGAAATATTTCACAAGATCTGAAGCCTCTTCAAAGGATTGTTGTTTCATCTCCGCAATTTGTCTGTTTACAATCTCATTTACAACATTTAAATATGCCGTAATCCGTTTGGCTCTAAAATCGTCTACTTTTTTGGAAATTTCTGTATACTCAATATCAAAGACGCCAGAGTAATACTGTCTCATGTTTTCACATAATTCATCATCACATAAGGAAATCACTGAAGAAATTCCAAATCGTGCAACTTTAATAGGGGTATCAATGGTAAACGCTGTTCCCATAACAGGAATATGAAATTGATGGTCGTTGTTTAAATTTTCCATTCGCTCTCTCATGATAGTTTACCCCATTCGCTTTTTAAAGTACACAAAAAGCTCTTTAATATGATCCTCTATATAGTTATCGTATCTAATGAAGATTTTATTTCAGATTTTTATAGATGGGCTATGATCTACTCGCCATATTCAGTATTATGCTTCGCTTTACGCATCTCATAATTTTGAAAAATAACCTGAAATATCAAGAGGGCCAACGTTACCCGAATAGGATGCTCCCTGCGAAAAATCATCTTTCAATACATAGGTTCTTGCATTGCCTCTTGCAGGGATAGACAGACATAATTCCTGATCTTCCCCTTTACCGTCGAGAAAGAAAACTGGTCTATTTTCTCTTTGTGCCAACTTTTTAGCAGGCAATTCTTCCATTACTCTTGGCTCATTCCCCTTAAAATAATCACTGAATTTGCTTATTCCTGGGTATTTAGCTTCTAGCTTTTGGATACGAGAAGCAGGGGGGTCTCCTACGGCTTCGCCTGCTTGACCAAATTGTTTGGCCTTCACTACGACGGCGGGTTTGGGGTTAAATTTAGCTCTACCGGACAAGACGGCGCCTGCTTCTGCGCCTGCTTCTGCGCCTGCTTTCCCTGTTGGGCTAGGTGCACGGCTAGATGCAGGGCTAGATGCACGGCTAGATGCACGGCTAGATGCTTCTGACGCACCGTATCCTTCATCAACAGGAACAGGTTGTTGTACTTGGATAATCACTTCATTTCCTTCGAACTGGCTTCCTTCGGTGCGTTCAAAGAGACCGCTATCTACTAGTAGGAGTGCTTGTTCTACAATTGCTTTATCGCCTTTTGATAATTTTACTTTTTTGACATTTAATCCTTCTAATTTTTCTTTTAATGTACCTGCACTAAAGCTTTCACCCTCACTTAAGGCATCGACTTTTGCACTTACCGCTTTTAGTAAATCTGCTACTCCTGCTAATACCTCTCCTTCTCCTCTAAACTTTATTTCCTTTATAGAATCCATGCCGTGGCGAAGTAAAGCCCCTACACCTTTTGGAATTCTAGGAGCCTCATAAGTTTCAAACCCTTGAATTTGTTCAGCTAGTTTAAGAATGGCACTTTGTTGTTTTTTTCCTAATGAACTCAAGTGTTCTTTATGTTTTGTACCTAGCTTTCCTTTTTTATATCTCTTTCGATCTTTCTTACTCATACTTGCCTTTTGTTTTGTTATTGCTGCTTTAAATTCCTTTGACTTCCTTCCTACCTGTTTCCACTGTTTCAATCTATTTTTTTTCCATCTTTTCCTAAAAAAACTATTATGTGCTCCTGTAAAATCTTTCCTATCTCCTGTTCCTACGTCTTCAAATTTTACACCCACACCAAAGTCCATTCCCAATGCTTTCATGATGTCATATTCACTGCTTGTAGCATTAAGAGTTTTATTAGCTTCTAAAGCTCTCAAATCTTGTGGTGTTAAATGTTTACATTTCATTTTATTTAGTTTAGACGAATTTTTTTTCAGATATTGTTGAGCCTCTTTAGCTTTATCGGCATCTTCTTTTGATTGTATAGTTTGATTCATTAAAATACTTCCCAATCCAAAAGGGGTGTCTTTTCTTAAATCATCTCTACCTTTAGGGATATCCAGCCCTAAACCTTTATTAAAAGTGCCTAAAATATTTTTTGCATTCCCATGTGAATTAATTCCCGTTTGAGAAAAATGTGATGACCATCTGGGTTTAGCCTCCGCTATCTCAAATTGTTTAAAAAATTTCTGGGCCTTTCCTTGTTGATCGAATGTTAACCTCATCGCCCCTTTATTAATCTGTTCAGGGCCTTGCTTCGCCTGACAAAACCACATAAATGCAGGGATATCACATCTTTCACCCTCCCCAGCTCCTTTTTCAAAGGTTGCACCTTCAGTGTACATAAGCTCTGCACCACGTTCTAAATATGTAATAAAATCTGCATCACTTAAGAACTCATTGAATTGAGCTTTTGTTTTATAGGCGTAGACAATCTCTTCTTTTGAATATTTTCCACTATCAACTAAGCCCTGCATTTTTACTTGCGTATCCCCATCAAATCCTCTTTCGGCTTTAATATGTTCAAACATCTGATCTACTGACACATCTTCTCCTATGTTGTTTGTGGCTAGAAATGTTTGGAAATTTTTATCCATCACAGCTATTGCTTCGGAATCATCTATAACACTTGTTGTATCTGCACTTACTCGTGCTGCTTCAGCATGTCCAGCAACAACTTGAATCTCAGGACTACCTGGACCAACCCCTCTTGCAAATTTTGTTTGTTCAGATTTTCTAGCTTCTCTTGTACTTGCACCGGTTTGTTTTTGACTCACTGCGGATGTATTTGTAGTGCGTGATGATCTTCTTAACGCCACTCTCTCACCTCCTATTTTAGTTCCATCAAAAGTTTAGACGTCTCTTCTTTAACATCCTGGGAAACCTGTCTCATCATGTCGAAAAACTGCTCTATGTCTTCTTCACCTTTTTGTTGCCCATTTACGGTTAAGGTCCTTGCATTAAACTGATAGATATAGCGCTGCTTATTCTGTTGCTCTTTTCGCTTATAGTCTATTCGTTCATGTGTAATCCTGATATCGTATGAATACTCCTTAATCTTTTGACTTGAAACCAATAAACTTCGTATATCGTCCTTCAAAAAAGAACGATAAAATTCTTTAAATCTTATGTCATAATCTTGAGGATACGTCGAATCACGACGTTTACCCTCATGTTTGATTGACTGTTGCGCCCATTCTCTATAAATACGACTATTTAAATCTACTTCCTGAAACTGAGAATGTTCCATCTTTTTTTCTACCTCAACTTGCATAGATTCCCTTATTTTTTATTCCCATTTTTTATAGTTTTTAAACATAGTTAGGTTTTTCTTAAAATCATTCACATATACCAAAAAAACAGGCTTTCGCCTGTTTTCATCTTTAACTTCCTAGATACTGTGTTGTCTACTTATCTCAACAGTATGTTATATTCTTAATTTTACTGAGTTCATTTACTATCTCTTCATGTAATCCATATGTACTGATGTTTTATTCCCTCTACACTCTGTTCCCATTTACTTCTTTCCTAAATTATCAACCTCATCGTTTTGAAAACATAAAGCTTCATCTGGGTTTTTTATACAAAAATTTATTTTACATGCGAAATATGTAAATGGCTTAGACCACTGCATACAATGCTTCTGTGCTTTTTTCAGAAGAATCTCTGCTATCGGAAGTTTCTGTGAAACCCTCTACAGCTCTTAAATATAAAAGCGGATTAATCGGAGGTGGATTCCCTGGTTTTTTTTCACGTGAAGGAGAATCTCTACAACAGATAATAACCAATGTACAAAACAGAACGAACCCTAAAAGAACACAAAGCAAAACCGTAGCTTTATGTTCTGCAGACGTTTTATTTTGCGGGTCTCTTAGCAAATTAGATGATGGAAAACTATTATAAATCCCACTCATACTGATAGCTCTTTTAAATTATATCCAGTCACTTTCAATAAAACTCTCGTTCTTTGTACATTCAGTGATCAGGGGCACATCTAACACAACAGATGAACCATAAGAAGAACACGATAATCTCGATAAATGATCAAGTTCGTCGTCACCTCTTTCTGAACAACTCTCTCCATATATAGTTCCTCTCACTGCTCTTAAATCTCTCAAATGCCTTTCATGAAGAGCTCGCCGCTCCCTCCCACGCAACCATCTTTCGCCGTCTGCTATTTCGAGAACATCACCTTCAGAGTCACTACTCTCTGACTCTCCTTGAACATAGACGATTTCACCTTGTTCTCTTAACTCTATCAAATTCCTTTCTGCATGACGAGCTCCCCTCCACCTTTCGCCAAACCCTCTTTCTCCGTCTTCTATTTCGAAAAAATCATTAAATTTTTTGATCAATGCACACAAAGATACCCCTCCTAATAGAGCTAAACATAAAAATATAATAGTCAGTAACACGACAAATGATTTTAGCTCATCTTTTTGATCAGAAGCGGTTGTAGTCCGTGCAAGTACGGTTGAACTAATATTCACAAACTTCTATCTATAGTTGAGTAAAGATTATAAATTACTTAGAAGCTTGATATCTACTCTCAATGACATCCCAATCAATCACATTGAAAAATGCGTTAATATAATCTGGTCTTCTATTTTGATAATTTAAATAATACGCATGTTCCCACACATCTAAGCCCAGAATTGGCTTTCCAGGACACTCCGCTTCGTTTTTCATTAAAGGGTTATCTTGATTAGGTGTTGAACATACACATAAAGACCCATTAGATTTTACACATAACCATGCCCATCCACTTCCAAATCGTGTCGCAGCTGCCGCAGAAAATTTTTCCTTAAACGCATCAAAACTACCAAACTCAGATTCTATAGCTGAAGCTAAATCTCCAGAAGGACTTCCTCCTCCAGTTGCAGATAACTGCGTCCAAAACATCGCATGATTGGCATGACCTCCGCCATTATTTCTTACAGCTCCTCTTTTCGCTTCTGGAACTTGATTCAAATCTGAAATTAACGCCTCAATTGACTGACTTCCCAAATCTGTTCCCTCTAATGCAGCATTTAATTTGCTTACATAAGCAGCATGATGCTTCGAATGATGGATTTCCATCGTCTTTGCATCAATATGCGGTTCTAACGCATCATAATTATATGATAATTTCGGTAACTCATATGCCATTTTTTTTCCTCCTTAAAATAAAAACAATCACTACGTATTCGTAGTGATTGTATAAAATTTATGAACGTTAAACAAGTAAGTGCTTACTTTGTAGCTTCTTCGAAATATTGCTCAACACCAGACTTAGATGCTGACATTGCTTTTTTTCCTTCAGACCAGTTTGCAGGACATACTTCCCCATGCTGCTCATGAAACTGTAGAGCATCTACCATTCTAATAACTTCATCAATACTTCTTCCCAATGGCAAATCATTGATCAGCTGATGACGAATAACTCCATCTTTGTCTATCAAAAATAAGCCTCTATACGCTACTCCGTCTTCATTTAAAACATCATACTTTTGAGAAATCTCTTTTTGAAAATCTGCTATTAATGGATATGAAATTCCTTGAATTCCACCCTTAATTTTTGGCGTTTGTAACCACGCAATATGTGAATGATGTGAATCTACAGAACATCCAATAACCTGTACATTACGTTTTTCAAACTCTGCAATTTTTTCTTGAAAACCATGCAACTCTGTCGGACATACAAAGGTAAAATCGTACGGATAGAAAAATAACACAACATATTTCTCGTTTTTCAAATCTGATAATTTAAACGATTCTACTACTTGTCCTCCTTCAATAACTGCTTTTATATCAAAGTCTGGGGCTTGTTTCCCTACTAATGAACTCATAATTATTCCTCCTAATTTTTTTAAATTCTAACACAAAACATCATTTCTTACAGTTAATTTTGCAGTTAGATTTTCCATCTATATAGTTATCGTATCTCAGAGAATTTTTATTTCATTTTTCTAATTGATTTTTCTGAATAGATCCGTCATTCTTGAACTATGCAAGCTATTCTTTCAAGCTCTTTTTCTCTTCTCGACACACTCATTGTCGTTACCTACTTAGGGCTTTCCCTACTCATTGGTCTCTTTGCACGTAAACATATCAACAGTATGGACGACTATGTCTCAGCCGGACGAAATATCAAACCCTTTCTAGGTGTTGCCACTATGGCCGGTACTGAAATGGGGCTTATCACCATCATGTATAGCGCCCAAAAAGGCTTTTCTTCTGGTTTCGCAGCCTTTCATATCGCCCTCATTGCCGGTATCGTAACGTTTCTTGTAGGAATCTCCGGCTTTATCGTCGTTCCCCTCCGTAAACTACAAGTCCTCACTATTCCCGAGTTCTACGAAAAACGCTTCGATAAAAAAACAAGAGTTCTAGGTGGGGTTATGCTCGCAATAGGAGGCATTTTGAATATGGGACTCTTCCTTAAAGTTGGAGCCATGTTTATTGGCGGTGTCACAGGCCTTTCTCAACACAGCTGGGCCGTTCCTGCCATTATGACCGCTTTACTTTTACTTGTACTGATCTACACCACTATGGGAGGCATGATCTCTGTAATCCTCACAGACTATGTCCAATTTGTCGTGCTGTCTTTTGGTCTGTTAGTCACCGTCATCTTGGCCATTAAATCTCTAGGCTGGTCAACTATCTTTGAACAAACACAGCTGATGCTAGGTTCAGCAGGGTTTAACCCACTATCCTCTGAAGGAGAGTTTGGTATCACCTATGTCCTCTGGATGATTATCACAGCAGGTCTAGTAAGCTGTGCCA
>QFBQ01000018.1 GCA_003265885.1 Candidatus Marinamargulisbacteria bacterium SCGC AG-343-D04 | reverse complement strand
TAGTGTTCCAAGAGGGAGTATTTGATTTTTGTAGGGAGCCCATAGAGGGGATTCGCGGCGTTTAACGGAGGGGGCAGGAGCTATCTCGTCCTCGGGCGTGATATTTTGATTTGTGTAAACATAGAATGGCGAATGAGTGTATACATATTCATTACATTTAGCATTTATGCCATTTGGATCTACATAGTGTTCAGAAGTTGAATGGATCGATGCATAACTACGATCACTCCTAAAACTTCTGGTAGATCTTATAGAGGATTTATCAGGCAGATGTCCGTAGAGACTTGAGTAGGTTGATGTCCTGGATATTATTGATGCAACTGAGAGACTTCGTGTTAATGTCATTTTAAATCTCTATTTGTATTTATTAGTATAGTCATAATGCTTACTTCCTTAAGTGTAAAGATCTCTTGTCGAGATAATATTTTTTTTTTCTCTATAGGAGTTATCGTTTTTAATGTTGAATAAATTTCATGTATTTTTATTTTAATAGTTAGTTTTTTAAATAAAATCTATTTTTTTTCAAAAACCGCAATGATTTTAGAGGAGTAAGATACTGATTTTGCGGGAGAGTCGCAGTCTGACTGACGGTGTCTGTAGCCATTTTCGCGAAAGAGGCCATGAGAATCCCAGCGTAAAAATTTTTCTGGAGGAGGAGAGGGTGGGCGTTCTGAGTCTTTATTGAAATGGAAAGGTCGGGAAAGAGGCGTAATCTGCTCTTCTGGAATCCATTTTCCAGGTGTTAAAAGTGTAAATCCAATGGATTCCATGTGATCTAAAAATTCAGGGAATTGATAGTACTGTTGAAGTTGGTAATGATGATTAACAAGTCCTAGATAGACCTGTCCTCTTTCTTTTAAAAGGGATTTTGCTTGCCTCCCAAATTCTTTTAGCGTCACTAAAATATCTTTAAAATTTAAACGCATTATTTTTTCATCTGCAGTAATAAAAGGGAAATTAAAATAGATTTTATCAAAGCCTTTTTTGCCTTGATAATCTGGGTGTTTTTCAATAAAAGACTGAATCCCTCCTATATCTGTTAATTTTTGAGCATCTACTCCGTCTAAGACGGATGCCTTGTGTTCTTTGAGGGCTTCTATATTACCTTGTAATTTTTGATAGCAAGAATCTGCTGGAGGAGTTTTTTCATATCTAGTAGATAGCATATTGCAATGAGGATATATGCTTGCATAGGCTGTTGAAAAGCTGAAATCTGCTTCGCCTACGAGTAAAACATTATATAGAGGAAGAAGAGGTGGCGTGGGGCTACTTGAGTCGCTGGAACGTCTTTTTTTGAGAGGAGGTATTGGAGAGGGGGTAGGTGTAAAGTAGTGGGAAGCGCTTTTTGAGCGGCGTCTATTTTTTGGGGGAGTGCTTTTTGCAGAAGCCCCTTCCTCTCTTAAGCTGTTATCTGGACGGCTTTCAACGTCTCTAGTAAGGCTTTGCCTTGAAAAGGCTTGAGAATGGGGAGAAGGAGAGGAGGTCGGAGAAGCGGAGACTAGCATATGTAGTTTTTCTCGAGGGGTTAATTAGGTTTCTTCAGTTCCCTTAGAAATAACCATCTTTCCACTTCGAACCATTTCAATAATGCCAAAAGGTTCAAAAACGCTAATGCATTTATTGAGTTTTTCTGTATCTCCGATAATTTGAAACACAAGAGTATTATCGCTGAAGTCTATAGATTCGGCATGGAAATGTTGAACGAGTTGTAAAATTTCTACCCGATTATCTTTTTTTAGTTTTACTTTGACTAATGCAAATTCTTTTTCTAGAGCTAAAGAAGAGTCGTGTTCGGCAGCGTGTACTACGTCTATTAACTTGCTGCATTGTTTGATTATTTGTTCTAATGTTTTTAGGTCTCCTTGGGCAGTAATGGTCATTCTTGAAAAACGTCCATCAAAAGCAGGTGATACTACGAGTGACTCTATGTTGAATCCTCGTCTAGAGAATACTAGACATATACGAAGTAATACTCCAGGTTTGTTTGCAACAAACAGGCTGATAGTGTGGATATCGTCACGTTGAAAACGTGTTTGAAGTGGATTTGTCATTTAGGTACTCCCTTTGGGTTTGTCCATTTTTTTTGTCGGTCGTTTAATGATCATTTCTTCAGCAGATCCTCCGGCTGGAACCATGGGAAATACGTTATCTTGTTTGACGACTTCTGCATGAATGACGCAAGGGCCCTCATTATAATCTAGAGCGCGCTGTAATACTTTTTTTACATCAACCGGACGTTTAATGCGGAAGGCTTTTGCTCCGTAGGCTTCGGCAAGTTTGCAAAAATCTGGGTTTCCCACAAGATCTACACCAGATAATCTGTCATCATAAAACAGTTCTTGCCACTGCCGTACCATCCCGAGATATTTATTATCGATGATGAGAATTTTGATAGGTAGTTTATGAATGACGGCTGTAGATAGTTCAAATAATGTCATCTGGAATCCGCCGTCTCCTACGATGGCTATAACCGTATCCTTAGGTTTTCCAAATTGGGCACCAATAGCAGCAGGAAACCCGAAGCCCATTGTCCCGGCTCCGCCAGAAGTGATCCATTGCTCAGGTTTGGAGAAATTGTAAAATTGTGCAGCCCACATTTGGTGTTGACCAACATCGGTCGTAACAAATGCGTTTCCTTTTGTGAGTTTATATATTTCATCAATGACATGTTGAGCTTTTAAGCCCCCATGTATTTTGTATCCAAGGGGGTATTTTTGCTTATTTTTTTGAACTGTTTTGAGCCAGTCTTTTGTATCGAGAGGCTGTACTTCTTCAAGGAGTTGTTCAACAACAGCTTTGGCATCACCTACACAACTGGCATCTGGCATTAGGATTTTATTAATCTCAGCAGGATCTATATCGATATGACATTTTTTAGCATTGGGGCAGAATTTAGAAATTTGTGCTGGTGTAATTCGGTCATCCCATCGAGAGCCAATCGAAAATATCAAATCACATTCTGCTACAGCCTTATTGGCATAAGCTGTTCCATGCATTCCTAGGAAACCAACAGATAGTGGGTGGTTTTCAGGAAAGCCTCCCATGCCCAGGAGTGTAGATGTGACGGGTGCTTGTAATTTTTCTGCAAGAGCTAATACGGCTTTGTGTGCTTTTGAAATAACGACGCCGTGTCCTACTAAAAGAAGAGGTTTTTTAGATCCCTTAATGGTTTTTGCAATATGTTTAATATCTTTTTTATTGCCAGTGCTTGGTTTAGATAGTCCAGGCAAGTCCATTTTGGCATCTTTGATAGATGCTGTACAAGGTCCGCTAGTTACATCTTTGGGCAGATCGATAACGACAGGGCCTGGACGTCCGGTTGTTGCAATATGAAATGATTCTTTAACAACTCGAGGGATATCGTTGCTTTCTTTCACGAGATAGCTGTGTTTTACTACCGGGGCTGTGATGCCGAAGATATCAGCTTCTTGGAAGGCGTCTTTCCCTAAGACGGATGTGATTTGTTGGCCACAAAGGACGATGACTGGAACTGAATCCATCATAGATGTAAGTAATCCAGTAACAGTGTTTGTTGCTCCTGGGCCGCTAGTTACTAAAACGACCCCTGGTTTTCCTGTTGCTCGAGCATACCCATCAGCCATATGGGCTGCTCCTTGTTCGTGGCGTACAAGAATAAGTTTTAATTTTTTAGAATCGTAAATTGCATCAAAAATTGGAATGGCAGCACCGCCTGGGTAGCCAAAAACATACTCTACGCCGTGATTTTCGAGGCTTTTTATTAAGGCTTCTGCGCCATTTGTTGTTTTTTTGTTAGTTTTTGAAGACATTTTTTCTCCTTATAGCATAGGTTTACGATTATTTCACGATTTTTAAACATTTTCAAGTTTTCGGGATCTTTGTTGTTGGTTGTTTTTTTTTGTTTTGTTTTTAATTAAAAAAAATATAATTTTTTTTTAATTCTTTAAAAAATGATTAATTAATAATAATATATGCTTTATTTTGTGTTTTTTTTATAAAAAGGGAGATTGATGCATGAACCGTATTTTAAGTTTTTTATGTTGTTGTATACCTAAACATTCACCCCCGAGAGTAGCCCCAGAGCAGACGAGAGTAGCCTCAGAGCAGACGAGAGTAGCCTCAGAGCAGCCGAGAGTAGCCCCAGAGCATACGAGAGTAGCCCCAGAGCAGAATAGAAATGCAAGTTTACAGAGTGAAAATTCTTTGCATGGGCAAATATTAACTCCACCCAACGCTGTATATTCTGAAATACAAATAAGACCGAATGAAGGGGAAGAGGAAAGTTCTCATCAAGGGGGCCCACCTGTAGATCGCGCGGTTGATACTCAGTCGGTGGCTTCGATTGTTACTGTAGAAGATGATCCTCTTGTAAATAGTGATACTCAATATGCTTGTTCTCAGGTAGTAAAAGATTTATTTGCAAATAAATTTAAAATAGAAGAAGAAGTGAACAGTGCTGCTGATTTGAGTGAAACTGTTATTAACTATACCGATATATATGCTGATGCCCGTGCTGAATATATTCAAGCAGAAGTAATAGGAAATCATGAAATAGTGGTTGTTAAAAACCCTAAAAACTGGAGAGCAAGTTTTATAGCAATGGTTAAAAAAATGGATGAAACCAGAACAATAGGTCCAGACGGGGACAATGTTCAAAGTTTTCTTACAACTTTTAGATCATGTATGAGTGGAACAGATCAACCTTTAAAACTTGAAGTTAAGGCACAAGAATTAAATGAACAAACGATTAGGGTTTTGGGACTTCCTGAGAAACCTTACTACAGAAAATTAAAAATATATAGTGAAGAGCAAAGGGATGGTTTATTAAGTGATTGGGATTATATTTTAAGTAATGTAGTTAGCGAAGAAGATAGAATTTTTCCTTCTTCTCTTTCTTTACCAGTATTTCAGCTAGAATTATCGACGTTTTTTTTAACTTATTTAGATAAAGAAGGGAATAAAAAAAAGAAAGCAGAGGAAGCTGAACAAGCTGCTTTTTTCTTGAGAAAAGCACTAGAAAATGGCTTGAAATGGGAAGATAGTCATAAATATGGAAAAAAAGTTCTAGCAAAAGCCATTGAAAACTTTGGATCTCATACATTTGAATCAGAAGCATTTCAAAATATTTCTGCATTATATGGCCTACTTATTCAAAGAATAAAGAATGATAAAGCTGACGGTAAAAGTGTATCATCAAAAGACATAACACAGTTATGGAGGAAATTTTGTGGTTCTTTGAAAATTAAAATTAAATTTATCTCATACTCGACATGGATGAAAGAATGTAAAACAGATTTTGGTTCTTTGTTATCGTTGAAAAAAAAATTTGAAGAGCTTTCTGATAATGAATTAGTAAGTTATTTTCATTTTTCTAATATAGAAAATGTTGGTAATGATTATAAACTTCAAAATAGGACGATTACTTTTTTGTTATATTTAGAAGTTGAATCAAGACACTTACATTCAGGAGTAAATGGTCTAATAAAGGACACAATTTTGAATGAATTGAAAGAAATGAAGAAAGGCTCTACTCGTGGTTACAGCGATAGTCTTCCTGTGCTAGAGCTTTTGACAAAAATGGAGAAAGGCTCTGCTGATTTCGCACATTGTTCAATCGATAGTCTTGCTTTACTAGAAGAAAATCCAGAATTATGTGAAAAAATAAAGGAGTGCGAAGAAGATTTAAAAGAAATCTCTCTATCCAAAGAAGTTGATTTTCAACAGATAGTTGCATTAAAAAAGAAACTATGTGAATGGATGAAGTATCCAGCTTTTTGTAACTGGGTAGACATTGTGAAACAACGACCTCCGTCTATTAGAAGAGCTCTTCTTATTTGTCTAACTTATGAGTCAAAGAAAGACAAAACAGAAGCGGATAGAAAGCTCTGGCAATATGCAGTTAACTATCTATCCACAAAAGCTCCAACTATTGCACAGTGTTTAGGAGAGTTACTTCAGCAAAGTCGTTTAAAAGAGACTGTTTTAATAAAATAAAAGGTCGTTTCTACAGGGCTATCTAAATGATAAACCGTTAGATTAACTGTAAAGAGTAAAGGATGCATTGGGATAGATTTGAAGAAATAATGAGTATGTCGTAATTAATTGTAGCGCTACTCAAGATACTATATCATTTTAGTATGCATGGTTTTTGTTATACGATATTACTAAGTTTTTTCATCTCTTTGTCTCTTTATGCCGATTCAGGTTCTCTTTCTTTAGTTCCGTCTACGCTTCCTAAAAGAGAGTATATTAATACGCATACTATTGCGGATTCGATTCCTCAACGTGGGTGGTGGAGCCCCTTTATTGGGCGTCATGTAGGATATATGGATCTTTCTATAGGGGCTCACTTTTGGCATAAAGCACTGTCATTTAATGACGATTCTGCAAGAAGTCTCTTTATTGTCCGCAATCTTCAATTTCGACATCTTCATTATCTTGCTCCAGGTTACAGAATAAGTACAGTGTTGAGAGGCGCTCGAAGATTTGAACATCTATCCCCTTTAGAACTGTATGTAGATGAAGCATTAATCGAAAATTTAGGTTATTTTCAACATAAGGATCATCAGTTCTCTTACAGTTTAAAAGCTGGACGTATGAGATATTTACGTTTCCCTTATCCAGATCTCATTGCTATGTACGATCAAGTTCCTGATATTTTTGATCTAACAGAGACTCAAGGTTCTCAAAAGCACTATAGTGGGTACCAAGGGATTATATTTGCAGGAGAATACAGTTGGAAAAATTTTGGTGCTCATCTTTCCCAAATTCAATGGGTTGATCATGTACATCAAGGAACTCAGGCTATCGAGCGATATCTTTTTTATCGTAAGCATTTGTTTGTATCTTTTGAAGCTCGTCTAGGGATTTTAGCAAATCGACGCCAATCTCACAGTCATTATTTAGGAAGTGGAAGTAGAGGGTATAGTCTACATATAGGCAAGAATGTAAAAGGATTTCATCTTGGTTTTTTGTATGAGTATCTAGAGGATGAAGGGATTAGAACAGGTATTTTGGCAGAGTTTACACCGAATATCATTACCAAAGTTCTTGGAAAGTATAGGGTAGACTATACTCGCTCACCACAAGGTATAGGAATTCAGCCTACTCTCTTTGAGAGACATTATGGCTTCAGTTCAGAAGAGTACCCGGAAGACCGTTTAGTGGGGGTTATAGTGGTGGAACGAGCCACTCATTATTGGCAAAACGGACAAGGGAGAAATGTATATGAGCATATTGTTTTCAAAGATGGAGATACTAATCCTGAAAATGCTCATGTGGTCATCAAAGAAGGCCCTACTTACCTCAGAGCAGAGGCTCTTGTAAGTCGCCACAACGACTTTTCCTCCTATGATAAGTTGTTGCAATGGGAAAAAAAGAGGCAAGGTCCAGCTCATGTTGCTAAAATAGTATCATATCACTTTTATAAAAAGTGATTAGCTGAGAAACTGATTTTCTATCCATTGGGAGCCTTGTTTACATAACTGAAAGAGACCACAGCCTCCTCCTATCATGAATCCTCTTGCAAAAGCGGCTCTAGTCCCTAAATGATGAATACACTCTTTTAGTGAAAGCTTGGGTATAGCAGTAGAGTTCGTGAATTGTTCTTGAACAGCTCTTGTTTTTAATAAATCGAAAGGATATGAAATCCAGCCAAAAGTGGCTCCTATGGTCATTTCTGTTGTAAGTCGTTTTTCTAAAGGATCTTCTGGATTGATGAAGGAAGGAGCTGTTAAATAAGCCCCATAAAATAGGCTCTCTCGACCTAGTTGAGCAGCGAATCCTGCATGCCAAGACGAAGGTTTGATTAATTGTAAAGGACGAGTATTAGACATAAAGGAGCGTTTGGCTAGATTTTCTAGGGGGCATATCAGGCTTAATGATAAGGCTACGCCAGTAAAGTCAGCGAGAACTTTGTGACCAACTATCGGTTTGACGACTTCTGAAATCCCAGAGACCATACCCATGCTAGCCAAATACGTGCCTGTGAAACCAGCTAATGATCGAAATTGACGTGAGGATAAGGGAGCTTGCGTTTGTTGTCGTATGATGTAGGATTGTAAGGGAAAATTAAGGATGGTTTCACCTGTGGCAGCAGCAATATTGTGAATGACTTCACTGCGAGATGGGGGGGGAGTTTTTGGAGGTTTTTGAGAACCGATGGATGATTTTTTTATTGCTTTTCTATCTATGGATTTAGCTGAAGTGGGCCTTTCTTTAACTTTACAGTTATTTAAAGAAGGAAAAGAAGTCACATCAATATTATATCTAAAGTTTTGAAAAATAACTAATAAGAAAATCTTTTAAATTCTTTTTGGTATTTAATTCCAAATCACGTAATACAAATTCTAGACAAGCTTTTTGTGCTTTTCCAATATCTGGTCCAGAAAAGCCCATGTTTTGTATCATGTCTCCAGATAGGGCAAGATCTTTAATGGTAAACGCTGCTTTTTGTTCATCTCCATTAAAGTGAATGAGTTGTGATATCCATTTTTGATCTTTTTTACGAAAGTAAAGGCGTTTGAACGATTCCTCTTGATTACAATGAGCTAATAAAGCTGCCCAGCGCTTTTTACCTTCATTGGATAGAATAGCCTTCCAGTTGTTGTCCTGAATAGTTTCAATGCCAGGAATCACTCTCTGAAATAGGCCGGATTTAATGCCATAGTCTATTCCTTTTTTGGCATAGGGGTTCATGATACATTTTTCGATTTCACTATGAATACGTTCTTTAGAAGGTAATGAAATGGAGGGGCCTAGCGTACACAGAGCCTCCCATAATGCATCATCACACGTGCAATCCAATTGACTTGCAAAGCGACAGGCACGGAACAGTCGCAAACTGTCTTCTTCAAAACGTTTTAACGGATTTCCTACCATCACCATTTTTTGTTCTTTTAAATGATCATGGCCTTTAAAAAGGTCTGTTAATGTATCGGATACTAGATCGTAAGCCATGGCATTAAAGGTAAAATCTCGTCGATTCAAATCAGCGTCTAAAGATGTTTCAAATTGTATGGTGTCGGGATGCCTAAAATTTGAATAGCTCGTCTCAGAACGAAAGGTTGTGACTTGATATGAATAGTCACCCAGCATGACAGTAATCGTTCCAAAGACTTTTCCAGTAGGCAGTGTACGTTCAAAACTCTCTTCACAGAGATCTGGATTTGCAGCTGTAGCAATGTCAATATCCTGAGGGGGGACACCTCTAAGAGCATCTCGTACAGCTCCGCCTACAACTACGGTAGGGTATCCAAGACTCTGTAGTTTTTTACAGATATTTTGGGCACCTTGGATTAAAGATCTTGTCGTATCAAATAATGGAGTCACTCATGTAGTGTATCAAATATTATCAGGGGGCTCTACTGCATTTTGAGTGATTTGTTGGACATATTTTAAATGAATATAAGTAGTGAAAGCTCTGTAATGATAGACATAATCGTTGAAACTCTACTCAAAGTTCAGTACACTTTGCAGTATATAGGCTAGGTTATGGAAGAAACAAAAATACTAGATTGTCGTACATTAAAAGAAATTTTACCTCATCGTTATCCGTCTTTACTTGTTGATAGAATTATAACTATAACGCCTCGTCAGTTTATTGTGGGTCTTAAAAATGTCACGATAAATGAACCCTTCTTTCAAGGACACTTTGAAGATAATCCTATTATGCCAGGTGTTTTAATATTAGAATCACTGCTTCAAACAGGCGCTTCATTATTTTTGCAAGATCCAGAATATTTTGGGCGATATGCTTTTTTTTCATCAATGGATAAAGTACAGTTTTTTGATCATGTTACTCCTGGAGATCAACTTAGGTTAGAGATGACGGTCAAAAAAATCAAAGATACTGTGATTTACATGACAGGAAAGGCCTTGGTTGATGGAAAATGTATGTGTTCCGGAGAGTTTAGTTTTAATCTCGCAACACGCCCTACGAAACCCCAAATTGATGCGACGGCATCTGTTCATCATACAGCTGTTTTAGGAAAAAATGTCTTCATTGGAGCCAATACCATTGTGGGGGAACATGTTCATATTGGAGATAACACCGTTATTAATGCGAATTGCTTTATAGAAAAATGGACCCGAATTGGGGAATCTTGTCGCATTCATTTTGGCTGTGTTATTGGTTCTGAAGCTCAAGATATGAAGTATAAAGGTGAAAAGTCATGGGTTGTTATTGGAGACCGCAATGAAATACGTGAATATGTTACGATTAATCGTGCTACAGGTGAAAACGAGGTAACTGAAATAGGGTCCGATAATATTTTTTTGACTCATGTTCATATTGCGCATAACTGTAAACTTCAAAATAATATCATTATTGCAAATACGACCAATTTAGGAGGCCATACTGAAGTCGAAGATAAGGTTGTTATTGGGGGAATGACCGGTATTCATCAGTTTGTTCGGATAGGAAAAGGAGCCATGGTTGGAGCCTATACCCGCCTTCCTCAAGATGTGCCTCCGTTTATGCTGTGCGAAGGAAATCCGGCTCTTATAAGAGGGCTGAATGCTGTGGGATTAAGACGGGGAGGTGTTTCTAAACAAGGGATTCAAGATGTCAAAGAGATCCATAAACTGATATTTCGATCCGAACTTAACGTCAATCAAGCTCTTGAAAAGTGCAAAGCTGAAGCATTTTCATCTCCAGAAGCAGCTCATCTTTTATCTTTCTTAGAAGCTCCAACAAAACGAGGAGTGACTAAAAAGCAAGAATCCACAACGTCATCGTGACTGTTCTTATTATAGCGGGGGAAATTTCAGGAGATCTTTACGCATCTTACCTATGTAGAGCCGTTAAATCAGCATATCCTGAACAGCCGATTGCAGGGATTGGGGGGGAGAAACTAAAAGAAGAGGTGGATACCTTTTTACATGAAACGGTACATATTCATGGTGTTGGAATTGAAGCAAAAATCGCAAGTTTTAGGCATAAGAAATCATTAGAGTCTATGCTCAAAAAGGCGATACATACTCAGTCTATTTCACGTGTAGTGATTGTAGATTTTCAACATTATAATCAGATTATTGCTAACGTTTTTACCCAACATGAGATTCCTATATATACCTTTATAACTCCTAACTTTTGGATGTGGAAATCATGCAGACAAGCCAAAAAAATATGCGCATATTCTAAAAAAATATTTACAATTTTCCAGCCCGAATACGATTTTTATAAAGCGATGCACACTAAAACCTACTACTTTGGACATCCCATGACAGAAATTATCCCCCCTATCTTTTATCCTATTTTAAAGCCCAAGACTCATCCTACGATTACCCTACTTCCCGGATCTCGGCCGCAAGAATTTAAACTCTACTTTAAAGCGATGCTCCAAACACTACGTCTATTACGTCATGATTTACCGAGCATTAACATTCATATTTGTGTCAGTTCTTCGTATTACGATAACACTATCAAACAGACATTATCGAATTTCAATGATCTGTCTTGCCAACTCTTTTATGGCAATTCCTCTGAAATCTTATCTCAAAGTGATTTGATTTTCTGTGCATCTGGGTCGGCTACGTTAGAAGCAGTACTCCTTAATAAACCTCTTATTGTTTTTGCTGCGTTGCCTCATCTCACGTATTTTATTGCGAAATATATAGTAAAGTTGCCATTAACCTACATCAGTTTACCTAACTTTTTAACACAGAGCTATCTTGTTCCAGAATTTGTTCAGTATGATATAAAACCTAAGATCATCGCGCAAACAGCTCTTTCCATATTACGCAATCCCCAACAAAGTGTAGCTGATTATTCTAAAGTTAAAGAATGTTTATCTTTAAACCAAGCTATTTTTGCGAATATTGCCAAAGAGATCATGATGTGACTGTTTGTATTTTGATGGAAATGAATTATAATATGACAAGATCACCTTTTTAAGGATAATAAATGAAAAAAACTAGACTAGGTTTTACGTTAATGGAGATGCTCATTGTAGTGACCATTATCGCTATTCTTGCGGCTATTGTTCTTCCTCGGTTTATAATTTCGTCTGCTCAAGCTAAAAGTTCTGTATATTCTGCCGAACGTCAAACCATTAACTCTCAATTAGAACTCTTTTATTTTACGTATGGAGTGTACCCGTCGGCTATGACTGACCAAGGATGGAGTATAGCTGGAGCTAGCTATTTAGACTACTGGCCTGAAGGGGTGCCTACATCCGATGTTCATGGAGTCTCATGGGATGACACCTATGACTCTTCATTAGGCAGGATTCCATAAACCTTGCCACGCGTTTCATCTAAAGGCTTAACGTTTTTAGAAGTTATTCTCATTACAGGTATTCTTGCTTTGGTTGCAACTATTATGATTCCTCGAATGTTAGCCTCTAACAACTCTCTTTCTGTAGATACATATTCTAAAGAAGTGCTAAATCTATTGCAAACAGTTCAAACTCAATCAAAGTCCATCCAACGCTCTTTAAACGTTTCCATTAATATCAATCAGGCTAACATGATTACCTCTATTTCTACGGATCTTCCAGGGCATCTTAAGGGGACTTCTATCACAAAAAAAGTGTCATTTCCATCTAACATTATTGCATCTAGTAATGCCCAGATTACGCATTTAACCTTTAAACCGGACCGGTCTTGGGAAGCATTTAAAAATACTACGGCCCTTTCCCTTTCTACATTGTCGTTATCGTTGGAATCTTCGTCTTTTTCAAAACACATTATTTTATATGAGCAATCACACAGTATTCAATTGATAGAATAAGAATGAAAAAAGGGAGTTTTTATGTTGAGATTATGATTTCCTTGATGATGGTAGGAGTCATTGCAACGTCTTTTTTGCCTTTGCTGCCTGAATTATTAAAAAAAACCCGACACATGAATCGTGTTGCAAGATTAGAGTCGATTACCCAATATTGTGGAAGTTATCTCTTTCGTTGGGTCAACTATTCTAGAAAATCAAAACTGATTCCCTTTTCTTTTTTTAAAGAAAATGATGAACTCGAACTGACAGGCGAACATCGTGTGAACCGTCTTTTATGGGCCTTGCCTCCAGAGTTTAAAGAGGACTATCTAAGCGATCATTACAAGGTATCTATTGCATTCAAAGATACGGTTAATCGATCCATTAGTGCGGGGATTCATACGGTTGTGTGGTATGATGAAAATCTCAACAATGTGCTAGATAACAACGAACTCAATATATCGTTTAGTACGGTTATTACAGAAAAAGAACCCCCCTTATAATGAAGCAAAAAGGAGTGTCGATGATAGAGCTTCTTGTCTCTTTAACAATCCTTGCTCTTATTGCAGGACCAATTTTTTACGTTTTGAAAACAGCCTTAGCTGTCTGGCAAGAGGGAAGTAGTGAGTTGGAGACAACTAAGTATATTCATTTTTATTTAGAACCTTTAAGTCAAAAATTGCATTATGCAAGAGATATATCTCTTGTTTCAGAATATAACCAAACAGAGGGCTATATCCGATATACAGATAGTTTTGATCGAACATTCACTATTTTCTATAATTCACCGGCCAATCAAACACTCTTTGATAGTGCTAACTCATTTGCTCATTCTAGTGTGGTCTTTACTACATCTGAGGAAAATACAGATCCGGAATTATTACTGCAAAAGGTATTACAGTTTTCTATTGTGACGTATGTTGAAGACCCGACAACATTTAACATTGTATCTGCTAATCTCACGGCATCTATTCCGTATGATGAGATTAATTCGTTAAAATATGTCGTTAAAATGGAAGATTCTAAAGGGCATCATGTGTTAGAACAAATGGTAGATTTGGCTAGACATGCTCGGGAAGAATCAGATTCACTTTTAACAGGAGATTCAGCGACCCCTTTTACGTCGTTTGAAAGTATAGATAGCTTTATTAATGTCCAATCTGAGCCCGATGAATTAGCAGCTTATAGTGACAGAGTATTTTTAACTCATCCTGAAGAAACGGTTATGATAGAAAATACGGGCTTTCTTTTTAGCTCTATTAGCGAGGCTCTAGAGCACAGTGTTTCGGGAAATACGGTCTTAGTGGCCTATAAAGAAGAAGGCTATAATGAAAATATCATCATTCCTGAAGGTGTGACGGTTAAAGGGGGGTATAGCAACGACAATTGGGAACGTAATTTACAAAAGTATCCCAGCTATATTTCTACCCGAGAAGGAATTTCTGTAGGCAATAATATTACGGCTGTTGTGTTTATGAATTCGGGGTCTACAATCGATGGATTAAACATCAATGCTAAAGATATTATAAATGGAATTTATGCAAAAGATGTGTCTGATATCACCATAAAAAATAATGGCATTTCTTTATGTGATAACCCCATATATCTGGAAAATTCGACTGCAACTATCCTGCAAAACTCAGTAACGGCTAATCAACATAGCTTGGTTTTAGCCGGCACGGCAAAGAGTGTCATTAAACGCAACCGATTTCATTCTAAGACCTATTTATTAAAAGAAAATGTGTTGATATCGGCAGGAGCTAATATTACCTTTGCAAACAATCATATTTCGAGTGGATATACAGCTTTATCTTTAGAGTCTATATCTAATTCCACGTTTTCTCATAATGTGGCAACCAAAGCACAGAATTTTGGAGTGTATGTTTCGAACCCGTCTCAACTGTCTTTTTTTAATAATATTATTGTTCAAAATAATATTGGATTTATTCTAAATTCGAGTTTTCCAGGCGATTTTGCTTCTACAGATCTACGTTATAATCTTTTGGTCAATAATATTTTTGGTCATGTCATTGATATTGGAATTGATAACTCGAATATACTGAATAGTTTATCAGATTTTATATGGGAACATGCCAACCCCTATTTTAATAATGTTAAAACATTTACGTTATCTAGTAATTCGTTGCTGATAGATGCGGGTTTACATTCAGATGAAGTGTATATCCAGGATAACCCTTCTAAAGGGACAGCAACAAACGATATAGGTCTTTATGGGGGAGGAGAATCTGGTCGAATTGGGCCGTTTCAGACAGCGGTGATGGCCTCTTCTCAGCTTTCATCAGCTATTCTTACGGCTATTTCAAGTTCCTTTCCTGGAGATCATTTATTTTTTGAAGCAGGAACGTATACCTTGAGTTCGTCACTTCATTTAAAACCGCATCAGATTTTAAGTGGGGAGCATGCGTATTCAACGACCTTAATCAATCAAAGCAATTCGGCTTTTATTCATGCACATGATGCGTCACGAATTGAGACGATTCATGTGGATGCCAATGATCAGACGGCGATTGTCGTATCGGATGTAGACGATGTGGATGTTGCATCCGTCGTTATTTCGGATGCATCTATAGGGATTTCTTTAGAAAAAACAGCGACTTCGCCTCGATTTTGTACTTTTTATGATAGTAATACAGGGGTACGCTTTGGCCAGGAGGCAATAGGAAACGTGTCGTATTCATTGTTTGACAGTGTTGGAGTAGCGTTTGAAAATAATTCGGGTCTATCTGTGGACACGCATTATAATATCTTAAAAGATGTGTCTACCCACACATCAGGGCCGGTTACAACGGCAAGTAATGAGACAAGTACGCAGACAATGAGAGATCCTGCTTCAGGTATTTTTCATCTTCATCCTTCGTCTAATGCCATTAATGTTGACGCTACCTTTGATGCGGGAGCCATTCCGTTTTATACCTATACAGGCACGCTGATTTTTCCTTTGTTAAGCAGCAATATCAATCGACACTATCAATCTGTCGATGTTACCTTTGCACATCCACAATCACGTAAGGCGGTGTTATCGGACCTATATTTTACCTTTAAAGATGGCGATACGAGTTTTCAACCTAGCGACAGAATTTTAATTGATTCTGAAACCTTAGATACGTATACGCTAGAGTTGCCTGAGTCTATCATATCAGATTCTCTGATTTTTCAAGTTCATATGACGGCCTATACCTACAACAAAAGCCCCACAATTGAGTCGATTCAACTTCATTGGTGATGGGAAGGAGACATGTAGGTAAATAAAACATGTTTTTTAGGTGCAATTTGTATGTCTTTTAAACGATAATCAAATAGAGGGTAAAAGTTATATAATATTATTTTATTTGATATAATATGGAATTGAAATGAATATAACGATGACAATAACAGTGAGAGGTAATAAAAATGCTTACTAGTCCAACGAGACCAACGAGTCTAAAGAGCCAAACTAGGCCAGCGAGTGCACCTGCTTCTCAAACTAGTACAGCTATAGGTCTCAAAACTAAAGAACAGTCACTTAAAGAGAAGGTTCAGGGTGTAGTAAGAGAATTTGGACTTGATGATTTACAGAGATTAGTGAAGAGAGTGAATGTAGATTCGCCATTAACTGAGATTGGTAATACCAATATTAGTGAATACTTGGAAAAGAATGTCTTAACTAGGGATGATGCTGCAGATGTGTTGGAAAAAATGAAAGAGCAAGCAGCTCATCTTCAATCTGAGAAGGGGTATGAAGCGCTGATGGATGATGATTTCTCTGCAGCTGACTTTTCGAGAATAGGAAAATCAATAGAGTCTAGTGACGATATTAAATCAATGGATGATTTGCGAAGAGTTTTTGATAAGGTCAGTGGTGATGAGGGGAAAATGAGTCAATTGAAACAAGAGCTTAATGAGATCAGATCTGAAAAAGATTATATGGTGGCTCTAAGACAGGCAGTAGAAAACGATGAACTAATGTTTACAGAGTCAATGAAACGATTTGCACAAGCGCAATTAAGTTTAATCGAGGGACAAGAACAAGATGTAGCGGCCTTGCGTAAAGGTGTTGATACCGTAGAAACAAATAGCGATGAAGCTACCGACAAGACCTTAGAATATACTCTTGAGGGGCTTTCAGGATTAGCGAGAAAAGTGGTTCAGAACAAACCGACAGATGTGAGTACTACTTACTATACATCGATGGAGAAAAAAATAGGTTTAAAAGAGGGTACTTTAACAAAATTTGAGACAAAACACGTAGACCAGATGTCCCGAAGAGCGGTGATCGTGGAGGATGATCCAGAACAAGACCCTTATAAACTTATAGAAGCTGATTTATCGGACGATTTTCAAGCACAAATATCTGAGTTTGATTCACCTGATTCACCTAATTCAAAGGGTATGAAAGGGGAAGCTTCAGCTCCAAAAGCAAAATCTTCAGAGACTCATGAACATATAGATTATACTTATGGCTCTATTAAAACATTGTTGGGGGTAGATACTATTTTGGGAGAGGTAGGTATTCAGGAAGATGAGCATCCAATACTAGTACGTGCTAAAGAAAGAGGACATTTTTTAACAGAGGAAATTACTCAACTGGTAATGTGGACAACAAATATTAGCAGCGCGGGACGTGAAGAACAGACTGCTATAGAAGGACCAGGAATTAAAAATTTAGGAAATACATGTTTTGCCAATGCCGCAACCCAGTGGCTGTTAACGTTAACAGTGCCAGGGACAGAGGTGGGTAGTGAAAAACAGACTATGGCTGATTATTTAGATTCAATACAAGAAGATAGAGTAACAGTAGGAGGTATAGAGTTTAGTCTCCCTGAGGACACTAAAGCACAGAGGGATGAAACAATGGCTGAATGGAAAGCCTTACTCAGATCGGAGAATGCATTAACTCCTGAAGAACGGAGTAATTCTATGAGAATAATACTTAATCAATTCCCTTATTTAAATGATCGTCGACAACATGATGCGGAAGAGTTTCTAGATGCTTTTAGACAATTGTTTTTACCTTCATATAAAGAGTTTGTAAAGGATGGGCAACTAGGAACGGATGGAAAAGTACAAAAAATGAATGGGGATGAACCTTTTCATATAACACACCCTAGGATTGAATTAGACTACGCTAAGTTAAGTGCTTTTGAAGCGGAATATGAAACTCGTGAATCAGAAGGTCATGAATTTCAGCAAATTCATCTTTTGTATCGAGTAATACCAAATGATAGTGATACAGAGATTTCTGGTAGTCTTCCTCTGTACCGGCCTCGAGTAAAGTACACTGTGTCAGAAGATGAAGATGGAAATATGACGTGGAAACCGGAAAAAGATAAAGAGGTTTTTGGAGCTATAGAGGAATCGACAAGTTCCGTGTTAATTCATCAAGGGAATTCGGTTGGTTCAGGGCATTATGTCACTGCAAAAAAAGAAGCAGATGGCTCTTGGAAAGAACTTAGCGATTCTTCTTGTTCCCCAATTGATGATATTAAAACATATGTAGAAACAAACAAAGCAAATATTGTAGCTGTGCGTTGAGAACACTCCCCCTCCCTTTCCACGTCTTCCATTTAACCTAATACTCTAAAACATGATGACCTGATCTACTTAAAAGTGGGTAAATTGGCTAGGGTTGTAAAGGGATAACAAAGATATCTGAAGATTCTTCGATTTCTGTATTCAGTGCCTGTCAATAAACAATACTGCCCTAGATTCGTTTGAAAATAGAGGGTGAGTGCTTGCTTCACGTGTTTATTTTGTGTGTGAGGGGGGTATTTGTTTTGGTATGGCAGGAAGCGTAAAAGGTAGAAAAGGTTTTTTTATACCTAAACCTCAAAAAACATCCCTCGCAAGAACTCAGGAAATGACTAAAGATACAGCTGGGAATACGGTATCTAGTTTAGTTAATGGATTTCAAGCTAACAAAAGTATTAAGACTACAGATGGAAATACCGTGGGACCCATTAATCGAGCTAGAATTCAACATCTATTGGTAGACACAGGCCAACCAATAGACAAAGACCAATCAATAAAACGTTTTTTTATGAAAGACGATTCTAAAATGAGTTTGAAAAATAAAACACTCCCAGAGGATATAAAAGTTTCTGGATCTATTGCCATTACAGGAGCCCAGGATACATTGCTAATAGAACAGGGATCTTCTGATCTGAGTTATACAATTTCTCATCCACCTTTTAATAATACTTTTAACTCACAAGTTCAAAAAAATCTTTTTCAAATATATTTAAAAGCCCCAGAGACAATTAGAAAGTTTATAGGCAAAGAAGCCGGCATAGAGGGGGCAACCCCCACAATAGATGAAGAGGCATTAAACAAAATTACAGCAAAAATGGCCGAGTGGGTTTCTGGGGCTGAGCTTGATGAGGGTGATGGTGAATCAAAAGAATTTAAATTGCATGTAACGTTACCCCAAGGGTATGGGGATCGTAAAAGTAATAGTGAAATTAAAGTAGATTTTGAAAGTGAAGGATTAAGCAAAGTAGAATTATTAACGAGGGACACAGCAAGTACCGACGGTTATAAAAGTTCTTTGGTAGGGGCATTAATAGACTATGAAAAAATGACAGAAGGAGATGCAAAATTAGCGAAAAGCATGAGCGATGGAACAACATTTAATCAGGTTACAGATAATCACCTAAGAGAGCTAGTAGGAATTACAACTGTAACCGGCGCATCAGGTAAAACTAAAGCTTCTATGACAGCAGTCGCAGACTACTCTTCAGGAACTTTGACTGTAGGTGGTGAAGAGATGCAAGGCAAGTTTTACACCTTTGGAAGTAGAGGTGGTAAAAAAGAGGTTTTTATTGATTCACAAGGAGCCGCATATAGCAAAGATGGTAGTGGACAGCAATGGAGTAAAATCGAGAGAAAACGTACCAAGATCGATAACGGTTATGTAACACCTAAAGGGTCACTTCTTTTTACAACAGGGTCACCTCAAAAAAAAATAACAAGCAATGGGGATGTTTATGTTGGAAAATTTAAAGGTGCCCCCCAAAAATTTGATACGACTGAAGAATTTATACTCACAAGACCAAATGGGGATAGATTAGAAGGTAATGGTGACGGTGAATTTAAATATACATCTTCAACCGGACTGGTGTGTGAAGGGAAAGGTGTTTTTAATTTAGAGAGTGCTCAGGGGTGCCTGTTTGAATTGGATGATGGTGAACTAATGAAAATCACCCCTAAGCCTGGAGGGCCAACCCTTATTCGCTTTGCAGAAAATTTTAGTGAAGAAGGGGTAGTACAAGCTAGACCAGGTGACGATGGTCGTGAACCATTTACTATTAAATCAAAAATACAGGATGGGAGACTTGTAGATACATTAATTCCTTATAACCCGTATGATGCAGCAGGCGGTGTAGGCGGTAAAATGCTTGGCCAAAAAGAAGGAGTTTTTTATGGCCAGGATGGTTTAAGCATAATGGTTACACATGAGGGCGGAGTCTTAGAAGTATATGACGCTATTCAAGAGTCTAAAGTTACAATTGAAAAGGGTTCGACTATAGAAGAGGGTTCGACTATAAATGTTACCAAAAAAGTTGTTCATAGTATGGACGGAACAGATGGTAGTGCTGAAGCTAGATTTGAGAAAACAGCAATTTCCACAACTTATAAAGTAGACCAGCAAGGACTATTAACTGAAACTTCAACACTAACAGTTAAAGCAGGGCAAGGAAGTTTAGTGTGGGAAGGAGAAGTTATGTTTAGTAGCGGAAAAGGACCCTTACAAGGACAATTGATCTATACCCCCCCAAGTGGTGATCCGGTTACACTAAAAGCCAGCAAAGAAGAAGATGGAAATTTTACAATAGAGCATCCACATATGAGTGTGAAGAAGTGCACATTAACAATAGATGAGGGTGTTTTTGATCTGAGTAAAATATCTACTCCAAATATAACTAGGGATGGAATTGAAGAGATAGCTTTAGATAATTTTTTAAAAATAAAACCGAATGTAGACCACGTTCAAGAAGCATGGAGAGGATTTCAAGAACAATTTGATGCTCAACTTGCATTGAGTCTTTCAGAAGACGATGCTGGTCGTCTATTGGCGCAAGAGGCTGACAGCAGCCAACCTACACCAAGAGAATTTCAATATTTTAATAGAATGATGGATTTGTTAAGGATAAGTGCGGGGGATAGATTCGGAGATGACTCGACAAATGAAGCAGCAATAAAAACAATCTTCAAAGATAATTTTTCAGAAATTGATGATGATGCAGTTGTTGAGGAAATATATAAATTTTGTAAAACTTTACTAGGGTCTGCAGGACCTGAAGTTGATGGGAGAAGTAGCGCTGTAGTAGATAATGGAAAAGCTCCATTAGTACAGTTAGGCGAAGTTCGGGAATTATCAGATGCCCAAACAGATGTCATCTTTGATGCATGGTGTGAATCTCTACTCCAGGACGGATCTTGGTTAACGGATCAAGAATTGATGTTAATTGCTGAAGCTGAGAATAAATCATTAACTATAGATATCAAAGGGGCAGATTCAGGGTTTAGTTTAAAACCACAATATGAAGACGGAAACAAGGTAACAATAGTTAACGAGGGCGGAGGAGCAAGCTCTGGAGCTGGCGCACATTACTCTAGAGTAGAAGATGGTGAGGCACAGTCAACATCTGGAAAAGGTGCTTTTTGTGGGTGGCATTCTGTGTGTGGGACAAAGTCTTCTGGAGGAGTATGGCAAGTTGGTAACATTGATGCTCAAAAACGATCAACAGTTCACAAAATGAAAGAAAAATTCACAGGTGATGCTGGTTTCAAAGCTCGTTTTAAAGGGGGGCTTGCCAAAGAAATTAATTCTAATACCACACGAGAGCATTTGGGGGCTAGACAAATTGCCAAAAGAAATTTGGAAGTATTAGCCAAAAGAGATCAAGATAGAGTCGAAGTTCCAGTTACGGGAGTAGTAGTAGATAGGTCAGGAACAGGTTCCCCTAAGAAAGCAGATAAAGTGCATAAGAGTTTGGATTCTACATATGGAACACGTGGGAAAACTGTAAAAATTAATATTGCAGATATAGAAACAGATATAGAAAGAAGTAGTACTAATTTTAATAGCCCAGATTTTGATTTCGGACCTGTTTTCGAGGCGATAAATGAAGTTACGATTGACCAAAACTACCAAGGGGCATCTGATATCAGAACTATAGGGGGTCAAAAGGTTAACAGACCTAACCACAATGGAACGCATGCTGCAAGACAAGCACGGTTAACTCAAATGGCACTAGATGATCCTGATCATCAGCATCTTTTTAAAGATTTTACAGATAGAGAAAAAAATCTTCTAATCATGACAGCCTTTTTAATGCGCGCAGGTAGGCAAGATGAAAGTGGGGGGCATGGTGATGATTATTTTAGCAGAGGAGCAGACATTTTAGATGCTTATTTGACTCAGATTTCACCAGCGATAACAGATGTTGAAAAGAAATTTTATAAAGATTTATTACTATCATCTGCGGCTCCGGAGTCTCAACGAAAAAAGAAGAAACTAGATGAACATAAAGGTTCTCGAAAATTTTTCAAGATGAAAGATCTTTTAACGACGGTGCATCGTTTAGACGTAATGAGGTGTAAAAAACTTCAATTAAACAGCGCGGGGCGTAATTTACGCGGTTTTAACTTAGATAAATATAAAGGTTATGCCCAAGATCTTTTAGCTACAACAGGGGATTTTAGATTTGTAGATTGTAATCAGGGTAATCAAGCAGGATTAAGGATTAAACTAGCATATTTGGGTGAAGAAGGAGTCAGATATGACGGTAAAAAATATCCTGCACTAAGTAAGTCTGGGTCCGACTGTTGGAAAGCTTGCCAAGGAATTAAGGTGACTTATGTTGGTAAAACATATAATTGACACTCGCTTAGTTTTCCTAAAAAAGTTGACGGCTTTACTCCTGTGGCAGACAAAAAAGCTCTAAAGGCTGGCGGAGGAAACGCACTTGCAGCAGTGAACCCAGGTAGGGAAGATTTAGTAGTTGGAGGGGGTACAGGGAATTTGGCTTATAGAGATTTTTTGGAAGAAAACATGGGCTATACAGTAGGTGCTAATGGATTCATAGGCGAATTTACAGATCAACATAATGCTTGCACAGATATGGGAAGTGTAAAAACCAGTAGCGACGGGAAAACTGTATATCATAAGTCAGATGGTAAAGATGTTGGAGATGTATACGTCACAAAATTAAAAAGTAGTGGTGAAGGAAATGCAACAAGAACCCGAGCCATGTGTTATGTAGTTCCTCCTAAAAGAAGTGATTTTGGAGGTGCCGGTGATCAAAGAGATCAAGCTTTTTTAGACGCCGTCAAAGCAACATCAAAACGGACCATGGAGGTATTGGCAGCGTATAATAAACAGAATCCAGATGACGAGATAAAAGCATTTCGGGTTAATTATTTTAGTTCAGGTTCTTATAGTGGGGTCGGTACAACTAAGGTGGATTCAGCCAGAATAAGAGAAGCCAATCTTCAAGGTATTAAAGAGGCGCTGGATGCAGATGCAGATAAAAAGTTAGCAAACATAGCCCTTGAGTTTCCAGAAGGGGAAGGTTCTAAAGAAAGTGTGAGGAATGTTTTTGGTCATAGAGGAATGAAAGGAAAATTTAAAAAAGCAGCAACAGAAATTATAAAAAGACGGGCAGAACTCCGTCAACAATTCCAAGACGTCTCTCGCCAACTTATAGATGAAGTTGAATCTCAGGTGGCACTTAAATTACAAACTGCTGTAAACCCTTTCGAAGATGATCCTATTGTACATAGAGATAAAAAATATATATATAGAGGCAGATGGGAAAGCGATGATTCAGTGCGAGGGATTCAAATTCCAATTAAAGATAGTAAATCTGCATCTATTGCCGTGGGAAAATTTAATAAGGGTGACGGTAAAATAGTCGATGGTATTTCATATGAAAAAGGAAAATTACAAGTTTTTAAATCTGGAAAAAAACAAAAAAGAGAGATGTTTCCTGTAGGTTTAACTATCCAATCTGTTAAAGCTCTTTATCCTCTCCAAAGTGCACTTTTAAACAATATAAACGAAACTTTACTTGAAGAGTTTTTGAAAAGAAGCAATTTTTCCTCAAATCCCCTTACTCCTTTCGATGAACTATTTTCTGATGAAACCCTTTTTGGTTTATCCCAAATGAGTATTGCTCATGACAAAAAACAAGAATTAGACACGAAAAAACTAGAAAGTACAGGTAGGCTAGCTGAAACTGCTGTTGTTGCTGAAGGAGCGGCTAATGCTACTGAAGGAGGGTTTGAAGTGTTAAAACTTATAGGTGGGTTTTTTGCGTTTTGTCTTGGGATTGATGTTGATTAGAACTCAAAAAGCTCTATGAATCGGGAGATAATACATTCCCTTTATGTCCAAAAAGAAAGGATCCGTTGTGTAGCTGCCGCAAATAGACACGCATCTCCCTACGTTATCGATGCCATGATATTTGTCTTAGAATCCTTATCCCCCTTTTCAAACTACCCCACTTTTGCCCCTTTTTTCCACTGTTTCGCATCATTTAAAAAAGCAGCGATACCCTTATCTGTTAAAGGATGGTTAAACAGTTGCATTAATGTAGCAGGCGGAACTGTCGCAACATCCGCTCCAATTAATGCGGAATCTAATAAATGAATAGGGTTACGAACCGATGCCACTAAAATCTTGGTCGAAAATCCATAATTATCAAAAATAGCTCTCATCTGCTCTATCAATTCCATCCCATAATGGCCAATATCATCCAATCTTCCCACAAATGGACTGACATACGTCGCGCCCGCTTTAGCCGCAATTAACGCTTGAGCTGCAGAAAAAGTGACCGTAACATTCGTTTGTATCCCTCGTGAGGATAACTCTTTTACCACTTTCATGCCTTCAGGAGTCATCACAACCTTAATTACAATGTTTTTTCCCCAATTAATATATTCATCAGCCTCTTTTAACATCCCCTCCGCATCTTCGCTCAAGGTTTCTACTGATATAGGTCCATCGATAAAGGATGCAATCTCGCGAATCGTTTCCTCATGATCTTGCCCAGCTTTCTTGATCAACGATGGATTGGTTGTAACTCCATCTACTAAACCCATCTCATTCGCTTGCTTGATCGCTGAAACATCTGCCGTATCAATAAAAAATTGCATCGCTTATTCTCCTTATTTACTATTTTTTTGTCGAATATCTCTTTAGTTAAAGAGTACACCAAATGTGTTTTAGACAAAAGAGTTTGGATGTGGAGAGAGGGGGCTGCGCCTCGTAAGGGAGTGTGGTTTACTTTCCGACTTAAGAATTACTTGGCTGCGCCTCGTAAGGGAGCGTGGTTTACTTTCTGACTTAAGAATTACTTGGCTGCGCCTCGTAAGGGAGTGTGGTTTACTTTCTGACTTAAGAATTACTTGGCTGCGCCTCGTAAGGTGTCGTGGTTTACTTTCCGACCTGGTTAGGGGGGCTGCCACCCCCTAACAACCCCGGCCTGCTTTTTTTGTAGCGCAAAAAAAGGAAGCAAAAAAACGCTTGCACCTAGTGCGCTCCAACAATCAGCCGAAGGCCCTGGCACGCGCAGAGCCCACAACTCGCCCCTACGGGACTCAAACAAGGTGGTCTCTGAGCCTGCCAGAACCTCCGTCTTCATGTGGTCGCTTACACGGTGCTAGAAGAATTTAAGAATAAGAATAAGAATAAGAATAAGAATTAAGAATTAAGAATTACTTGGCTTCGCCTCGTAAGATGTCTATCTTTCCTTGCCGACAGGGTGCTGCCTCCCCCTAACACACTCGGCCCGCTTTCATGCCTTTTCATTTCTATGAACAGAATGTTTCACGTAAATCATTGCAGATTATTGTATTAACTCCAGATCTTATACCTACATAAATACAAAACCATTCTTACAAATGATGATAATTACTGTGTCTAATATTTTTAACACATCGAAAATTCAATTTTAGAATTATTTTTGCTTGAGATATGAGCTCTACCTTGAGGGTTACGGTCTGATTGTTTATGTGTTAACAGATTGTATGCAGTACTGGGAGTCTTTTTTTTCTGTTGAGGAAGATCAAGGTGTCGGTATCCACTGTTATCAGTTGGGTTGAGCTCTCTAAGGTTGTCCTCATCGATTACTTCATATACGGGGGACTGTGCTATGGTTGAACCTTCGTATGCTGGATTGGGTAACGTTATCATTGATGGTTGTTGAGCTAGGATATCATACATTGGATTGTTAAAGGCTGGAGTTGTTTTATGTATAGTGTCTTTTTCATTTTGTTGATGGAGTTTATATAGTATTGGAATTAAAAGAGTGAGAAGGAGCAACCATAAGAAATCTAGATTAGAATCTGTTTCTTCTCCAAATGAAGAGTGTTGAGTAGTGCTTACGGTTGTTGTAGGAGAGGTAGACCTAGTTACAGTAGGAGAGGAGGACCCTGTGGAAGTTCCTGAGGAAGTCTGAGAGGTAGATCCTGTAGAAGTGGGAGAGGTAGACCTAGTTACAGTAGGAGAGGAGGACCCTGTGGAAGTTCCTGAGGAAGTCTGAGAGGTAGATCCTGTAGAAGTAGGAGAGGTAGACCCTGTGGAAGTTCCTGAGGAAGTCTGAGAGGTAGATCCTGTTGAAGTGGGAGAGGTAGACCTAGTTACAGTAGGAGAGGTAGATCCTGTAGAAGTGGGAGAGGTAGACCTAGTTACAGTGGGAGAGGAAGTAAGAGAAGAAGTCTGAGAGGTAGATCCTGTGGATGTAGGAGAGGAGGACCCCGTGGAAGTTGCTGAGAAAGTAGGAGAGGAAGTAAGAGAAGAAGTCTGAGAGGTAGATCCTGTGAAAGTATTAGAGGAAGTTCCTGTGGAAGTCTGAGAGGAAGTAAGAGAGGTAGTTGGAGTGCTGCTGTCTAAGATAGAAATGCAGGACAAATTTCCGACAATAATGGTGTCAGGTGTTTCAGCCGTCAAACGTAAAAAACGTCCAAATCCATCGAAGTCATGTCCAGGAAAAATACCACCAAACAACAGTCCATTAGATAGAGCATCAGATTGTTGAGTTATAGAAACACTACAGTTATTACCCATAGAAAAATTCCAATGACCCCTTAAGGAATATGTCGCAGAATTATGGCAACTAACTCCGCGTGTTGAATCTGAGTGACATACTTGAATGTTATGCCCTCTATGAGGGGAATCTTCTGCTATATAGATATCGCAAGTTTGATCATCATTTCCTCCATGAGAAGGAGAATGATGAGAGTTGGCTGTAAGCGAAACCGATCCATTCCCTACTATGTCAAAAGAACAGTCCAATGATTTCGCTTCAGGGTTAATTTCAATATTGCAAGTATCCAGTCCATCTTTACCCCTAGTTTGGTCATAGTTAACAGTAACGTTAGAAGGACAAAGGGTGTTTGTTGGAATTGGATTTCCCTCTACCCTTCCCTTGGATGCGGCTACACATAATATGGCGGATGTAACGGCCCCCTTGATACTTGAAGCAGTTTTCATTTCTTATCTCCTGAATTTTATTTGTTTATCGTGAAGAATATATTTCTTTTTAGATACTTTATCAATGTTTTTTATTTTTAGATTTAATTTTATGTTATTTCTTTCTTTTTATTTTCTAATTATATGTAATTTTAATTTTTAACTTTAAATTAAAATGGTCATTTTTGTATTTATGTATTTATAAATTAAAAAAAAACATTTTTTTTATTTATTTTTAATTAACTAAATATTTTTTAAATTTATTTAATTTATTTGATGATATAGATGAAAAAGAATTTTTACTAAAACACCTCACATTTGTTTGAAATAGGATGATTTAGGGAATGTTTAAGTAAGAAATAACGTTAAATGAACGTATAGTTTGTTTTACGATAGAGTTGTTTTTAGGAGGGGGATATAGTGTTTGGTTTCAGACAGGGTAATACATTTGACCCAGAACAATTGGCGAATAAAGGATCTCAGTTCGATATATGTAGGGTTGATCATGATGGAACAATTCCGGGAAAAACAGTTGAAGCGACATTGTTGGTACTACTAAAGACACCAAAAAAAATAACAAGCACGCAATTAAAGGAATTAAAAACACAATATTCTAATGGGGTCTCCGGAAAACCTTACGCTCAACCTTTCAATGAAATTCTAGGAAATGCAATTAGAGAGGCATGTCAAACATCTATTTCCGGAGCTTCAGGAACTCATGTACAGCCTGCTGCAAGATTAATGATAAAAGTTGCAGGTCTGGGTTTTCCTATAGATAAATATATGTTAAATGGTTTCAGTCGTAATACTGGTCATCAGACGGTACTTATTAAAGAAATTTCACGCCATCAAAAAAACCCTGAAAAAAAGTGGGAAATGATTAACTTTTTGCCTTCAAGTGCTCCAGAAAAATCAAAAGTGATAAACGAAGTAGTTGGGGAAACGCTCGCAAAACAAGCCGTATTCATAAAGAAAGTGGCAGATGTCAAAGGACAAGCCATGATGATAAAAGGAATTTATACTACATACATACCTCCTGAAGAAAGTGGGAGTGATATTATGCTAGGAAGAGTGGAATCAGATGTCAAAAAACAAGCCAAATTGATAAAAGCAGTAGCTGGGAAGAGTGTCGAAAAACAAGCCGAATTGATAAAAGCAGTAGCTGGAAGAAGAGCTGAAAAACAAGCCGAATTGATAAAAGAAGTGGCAGGTTCAGAATTTAAGGGCAGTAAATTTGGGCAAGCTATTACATTGATTCAATATTTAACTTCAAGTGATACTGATCAAAATGCCATCATTGAACAGTTATTTGGAACAACTGTTCAAAGCGTCGGAGACCGTCCTCTAGGATCATATCGCTTAGCAGGGAAGGAAAGGGTATGCTTGAGCAGAATTAGTGGAAAATTATTCTTAAAAATTAAAGATTCTAATGATGATTTTACTCATGAAGAAGTTACCAGTTCAACTAATTTAGGCAACAAAGTCTTTTTTGATACTCTAACTCCAACTCCAACTCCAGCTCCAACTCCTTCTCCTTCTCCTTCTCCTTCTCCTTCTCCAACTCCTTCTCCAACTGTTCGGGTAGATACTTTTACACCTTCTTTTAATGGTTTAACACCTAGAGTAAAAGAAAATTTTTTAGCACATGTTTCTCGATTTAAGCCAGTGGACCGTCATAACCCATATCAAGGTTTTGCTCGAGGTGGAATGACAGATTTTGCACAAAAATTTATTACATCTCCACGTTCTTCCATGCTACAGGCAGAAAAAACCAAGATGGGAGAAGCTTTAAATGGAGATTTAGATAAACTTAGTGTTCAACAACCTATAATTCTCGAATATGGGTGTAAAGGACACTCCACTAAATTAGTTTTTACCATGGATCAAAAGGGGAACGTCAAAGTAAGGCATGTAAATGTAGGAGGTGGTCTAGATCACAGTGAAAAAATATTAGGTAAGCAATCACACTTAAACCCAGTTGAATATACTATTAAAAAAAAGGAATGGAAAAAAGGAAAAAAAGAATTCGAAACATTCAAACCCAATATGAAATACTCACAAGAAGGTGTAAAGTCCAAATTCTCTAGTGTAGTCGAAAGCTTTCAAAATATGAGAGAGGCTAACATCGCTCTAAGAAAAATACTAAGAAAAGTAGATGCAACAGAAAGTCCAAATCCGAAAAAATTTGCATTAGCAATACAAACTCAGGGATATTGTTCATGGGAAAGTTTGTACACCGCCATGCAAGTTGCTTATGAGGATATAGTAGAGGTTGACGATGGAGGGGGTGCTGAGGGAACTGTTCTTGCAAGAACGGCTATTTCTACGATGGAAATGGAGTTGATGGAGGCAGCGATGAACTCAGTGAATCATAAAACAGAAGCTATTTTTAAACAACATGTACAAGATGAGATGAGTAGACAACAAGAGGAGTATCATAGTCCCGGTTTAGCAGACTTAACCCTAGTTACACCACCACCTCTCCCGTTCAGCAAAGATTTGAAAGATTTCTTTAAAATTACATCTAATAAGTTCACAGGTGGACTGTCTCTCGAGCCACAAAAAGGTAAGGACGTTTCAGAATTTGACGATAAACTAAAACAAGTTCTGTTATCTGGACATACACAACCTGTTTCTCTTTTCCATAGTTTTACTCAAGGGTTTGAAGTTAAAATAGATTCTGAACAGAGGTATTATACAGAAATAAATCGTAGATCAGGCGTAAAAGAAAAACTTTACTTAGCAGATTTAGAAGGCTCCCCCCCATATATGACTGCAGAGGCTAAAATTACACAACCAAGCCGCAGAGGTGGTAGGGTTTCTCCTTCAGGTGCTGAACATACAGCAAGTAAATTAGCCTCAATGGGTTTCGATGAAAAAGTTGCTCGATTAAAAACACTGGAACCAGTTCAAGCTGCCGAAGTTATTAAATATCTTCCCACTTCATTTGATTCAGAATTTAGTGACCGAGCAGCATTAATTAACGCTATTACAGAGGGTGATATAGAAAAGGAAGTCATATTTGTAAAAGAATTATATGGCAGATTAGATGATTTCCTAGGGGGAGAAATGACACAGGCTCTTCACCCTGGCGATGTACATAAAAGAAATGTAATAAGAAAGGAGTTAGACCTTCCACCTGAAGATGTTAAACCCGGCTTTCAAGGTCTAACGTGGAAAGGTCAATTGGAAGTTTTAATAGACGCGCAAAAAAGATATAGGGGCGAAATAGAGACGGAAGGGATGGACTATTGCAAACAAGATTTAGAACAAATTACGGGACTCAAGGTGGTTACTAAAGAGGATCTGGGAGAACCCATTGTTCGTTTACATGAAGATGATCGGTATCTTTACATTGATGAATACGGAAGTATTGTTTTTTTAAAACAGAATGACGATGGGAAAAAACAAATAAATCCGACAGCTTTATCATTAAGTATTCCCGAAAAAAAATTAGCATCGGTAATTTTAAGAGAACAGTTGAAATCTCTTAGGGATACAGAAGACGGTTGGAAAAAAGCTGTGGAATTAATCAAAACATATACTGATCCAGAAGATAAGATATCCATAATCAAAGAATTATTTGACATTAATTTCATTCTTGTTGAATTTGATAGAAGACCTGAATTTGTAGCCAGGATTATACATGGTTCGTTCACTTCCGGAGAGACTGTCACTGTATACGGCAAAGAGATAAACGCACGAACCGAGTGTGTAGATAGATTATTTGTTTTTGGAGATTCAATTTTATGGGGTTTTGACGAAACGAAAAGTAGTATAAAAGCGGAAATTGAAAGAATTGAAAGATTAAAATTAGTCGAAGATATAAAAACCAAATGTATAACCGGTGATGGTACCCTAAAACTTGGGAAAGCTGTTACTCTTGTACAAAGTAGTTCAGGAAGCCTAGGAGGCAATCCTGCTGATAATCTCAAAGAGTTTTTGTCGGCAATTACAGGTAGAATAGTAGAGACATTTAACCCAGCAGATCTTGCAAATGTAGAATTTTCAACTGCCTCGGGAAACATCTCAAAACGAACCGATGCAGATGTGTTTCTTACATTAACAAGCGGAGGGGAGCCAAAAATATTTCGAGATGGTCAACGTTATGACATTGTCGCAGACGAGACAATATCTCTATCCACACTAAAGACCCCCCTTAGAAAAAAAAGCTTTGAAACTACTTTACAAACACTTTTAAGCAACAGCGTAAACGAACAATTAACTGAGGAAGAACAATATTGGGATTATCAAGCTGCAGAAGATTTAATAGAGGTAGCAGGACACGCTGTGCAAGATATAGATTTAGGTACTTTTAGATCTTCTAATTTTGATACGCCTTTAATGACCAAACTTACGGATCCTAAAACAAGATTCTTTTATAAAGATACTGAAAGCGGGAAATTAGGAACTGTAAGCACCCGCACTCTTATGACAGGTAATATAGAGTGTTTTAGAACTTCACCAAAAATTGATCTGGACATTATAGTGTCATTCACAGATCTCAAAACTTCAACAGGAGCTTCAAAACTTTTTGAAGTGTCCGCTCAAAAAGTTCGATTCACCGAAGAAGACGATTATAATGTTGAATCACATACTGTAACTAAAACTGACGGGACAGAAAGTAC
>QFBQ01000017.1 GCA_003265885.1 Candidatus Marinamargulisbacteria bacterium SCGC AG-343-D04 | reverse complement strand
AAAAGCTTAAATCAACCTCAGGAAATCCCATCCACGCCAAGGCCCCTGGCTGTAAAAAGAAATGATTAATCGCCCAATTCACAGGCGTTGTAATCGTTAACACAAAAATAACCGCTAATCCTAATCCTGTTGCAGTCTTTATATTCTTAGCACACCCTAAAAAAGAGCACATCCCCAAAAACATCGCCAATAATATATTGTTAATAAAAATAGATTCAATTGCTAAACTCAATAAGTGCTCAAACATCTATAACTCCTAGGTTTTCTTGGTTAACACATTCTGTCCCCAGACCAATAAACCAATGACAATAAACACCCCTGGTGCTAACAACATTATCCCCATATCAACATACCCACTCTCATAAAATACTTCCGGAATTACTTTAATTCCCATTAAATTACCAGACCCCAGCAATTCTCTAAAAAAAGAAACAACAATTAAAATATACCCATATCCTAAGCCATTCCCCAATCCATCCCACATCGATAACCATGGACCATTTGCTAAGGCAAACGCCTCTGCTCTTCCCATAATAATGCAATTGGTAATAATAAGCCCCACAAAAACACTAAGCTGTTTGCTTACATCAAACATATACGCCTTTAACACTTGATCCGCCAAAATAACCAAGGTCGAAATCACAACCAACTCTACAATAATTCGAATATTTTTAGGTATGATATTTCTAAGAATAGAAATTGTAATATTTGAGAAGGTTAAAACTGTTGTCATCGCAAGAACCATCACAATAGATGGGATCATCTGCGTAGTAACAGCTAACGCCGAGCAAATTCCCAAAATAGCTATTGAAACAGGATTTGCTTCTACTAAAGGTTTTTTAAATGTTTTGTACGCTTGAGTCTTAAATAAACTCTTCATCATGCACCTCTTCTTAATCTGGCCGATAATTTTTCATATTTTTTCAAATCTATCTTCAAATATTTCTCTACACCTTTACTCGTTACAGTAGCTCCACTGATACCATCTATATAATGCGCTAATTTATCTTCTGAAACACTTTCTTTCGCTTTTCCTTTTGCAACACCGATTGATACAAATCTTCCTTTTATATCCGTTATCTTTTTTCCTACAAACTGCTCTTGAAACCACGATTTCTCTACTTCCCCACCTAATCCAGGTGTTTCTGCATGACTATAAACAGTCATCCCTATAATCGTATTACCATCCCCCTTTAACGCTAAATAACCATATACCCAACTCCATAAACCATAAGCCTTAAATGGAATTGAATACTTCTCAATACTATCTTCGCTACCTACAATAAAAATAGGGTTATCAGTTACAGACTCTGTAATAATACCATCATTATTCAGATATGCACTTTTCACCTTCGTTTCATACATATTTTGAATTTCTTCTCCAGAATAAGATACTTCCGAAGAAAATAATCCTAAGGATTTTAAAATATTTTTTTGCTGATCTATTTTAACATTTAGCTGCTGCCTCTCTTTTAATCCCACATTTGCTGAGGTTAATGCAATACTACACACTAAGCACATTCCTATGGCAAAGATAAACGTTTTTTGTGTACTAGATAACATTAGGAATCCTTTTTTTAGACTTCCGTTCTAACATTACATGGTCAATTAAAGGCGCAAATACATTCATTAATAAAATAGCCAACATCCAACCTTCAGGATACGCAGGGTTTGTTACTCGGATAATCATCCCTAACACCCCTATCAAAAAACCATAGATAAACCGTGATGACTCTAAGCCAGGAGACGATACCGGGTCTGTGGCCATAAACACAGTCGCAAAGGCATAACTACCTATCGATAACTGCCACACTGTTGGCAATCCAAAAAAAGCAATAGTCGTTCCTCCAGAAAATAGATTAAACAGTATTGAAATACTAACAGCCCCTAATAAGCTCCCTAGCATCGTTCTCCAACTTCCCACACCTGTTATTAATAAAATAAAGGCCCCTATTAAAACCATGACTACAGAGGTCTCTCCAATACTCCCAGGAACAATACCTACAATAGAATCCATCAAGGAAAAACCAGCATCTTGCAAGGCATCTACAGCCTTCTGAGGAGCTTCAGTTGTAGCAGCAACTGCCAAGGCCGTTGCGCCGCTCCACCCTTCTACAATCTGATCTTTCGCCCCCATCACTTTCGTCCATACTTCTCCACTCATTTGAGCTGGGTATGCAAAAAAAACAAAGGCTCTTGCTGTTAATGCTGGATTTAAAAAGTTACGGCCCGACCCTCCAAACACCTCTTTTCCGACTACAACTCCAAAGGCAATCCCTACAGCTGCCTGCCATAATGGCATAGTGGCTGGCAAGGTCAACGGATATAATAATCCTGTTACTAAAAATCCTTCATTAACCTCATGTCCTCGTACCATACATGAAAAAAATTCTACCCCTAATCCCACAATGTAGGATACCGCTATCAACGGTAATACTAACTGAGCCCCGGTCAATAATACGGGGATTAAGTCCAAAGACTCTCCCACAGCTTTGTGAGCTTGAAATCCAGCATTAAAAATACCAAATAAGGCGCAAGGCGTTAACGCTATCAACACTATAGACATATATCGCTTCGTATCTAATGAATCTCTTACATGAACTGACGTTTTTGTTGTCTCTTTTGTACTAAATAAAAAAGAATAAAAAGCCTCGTACATAGGGTACCAATTGGCATACTTTCCACCCTTTTCAAAATAGTGTTCATTTTTATTAAAAATATCTTTTAAGATTTTCATACCCCAGCTTCCTTTGCAATCTTCTGTCTTGCATCATAAAAAATACTATCTAGCTCTATCTTTGATGGGCATACATATGTACAAATTCCACAGCTTACACAATCTAAAAAACCTTGCTCTATTGGCTTTTCAATATCTCCGGCTTCTAAATCTTTCATAAAAAATTGAGGGTGTGACTCTACAGGACACACTTTAGGGCACTCTCCACAGGCTATACATGCTCGATGACCTCCATTTAAGCAAGTATTCATCTCCCATTCTTCTTTTTTCACTAACGCAGATAAATACGTTCTTCCAAACGTCGGCTTGTCAAACCCTGGCCTGAAAAAGGTAAACATTTCTTGCTCTTTCCCTTCTTGAAGAAAATGAACTGCATATTCATTATATGAAATAAAACTGTCGATAGAGGATCGTTGCCCTGTTAAGACTCCCCCAGCTACCACTCTCAGTCCCGCCTTCTTTGTCAGCTCTTTCTCTAAAGCTTTTACGGGGTATCCCTCAACAACTTTAAGATGTCTAGGCTTTTTCACTAATGCCCCAGCAACGACAATGACCTTTTCATTTGGATAGGTCCCTTCTGTTAACAACTTTCCAATCCGTATCACATCTTGTGCAGAAACACCCCATGAACTGTTTTCTGAGGCATCTTTTTTGTTGTAATATAAAAATACACCATGATTATTCGCTGGATAATGCCCTTTTAGCCTATGTGTTACATGCTCTAAAATCTTTGTTTCTTTTAACTTTGTCTTATCTGCAACCCCTACATGAACCGTACTTGTCATCTTCTTCAATGCCTTTAAACCTGCCAGAAAATTATCTTTTTCTCCCTCACAAAATATCTGTGACTGCGGCAAATGAGGCTCATCACTATCAATACTTACGTAGATAGCCGGAGGCAAGAGGTCTGAATTAGGCGTCATCTGAAATGGATAGGCTGTAAATACAGACCATAATCCACCTTTTTGAATAAGATCTGCTACATCTTTGTCTTCTAACTTATCTATAGAGGCTAAAGTTTGTTTATCAAACAATGTTTCTTTTTGAAACTGTTTATCTGATTTAATGACAATATTTTGAAGCGCTCGTCTATCTCCATATTCAATCTTCTCGACTGTTCCTGAAACCGGAGACAAAAAAACATTTTTTTCATTTTTTTTATCGAAAAATAAACAAGAACCAACCTTAACAGCTTGCCCTTCTTTTACCAAAAGTTTTGCTTTTAATTCCTTTATACGACTTGGAGAAACACCGTAAAAATCCGTCTCATCAACAGTATCACATGCGGTATCTGGCAAGCCTGACAATTGCAAATCATAGGTATTCTTTACTTGTATACTTTTCATGGAGAAATAGTGTATTAGATTTCTGCTCTTACTACAATAATTAAAATAGATTTAACGAAAACTTTGAGGGTGTACTATTATTTTTCTGACACGGCTTCTATTTCGACGACACATCCCGTGGCGCATGCTGCGCCTATTGAAACACCAAAAAATAATGGCGTATATAGTAACGCACAAACCCCGACTGTTAATGGGATATTAAGCAAAATCTTTTCATCTTTATTTTTTATAATAATACGTTTTGTTTGCCCTTCTTTTATGAGCCGCTTTAGAAGCTTTAGTAGATCTTGTGACGAACCATTAAATGATATTTTCTTCATACGTCTCTTTCCTTTCTTTGATCTGCCTATAAATAACTTTCTCCCAACTGCCCACATGCAGCTGAAATATCTTGCCCTTTTTTATATCTTACCGTTACAGGACATTTTTCTTTTTTAATTTTATCACGAATTTGATGTAATTTCTTTACTGATATAGGCTTATATGGAATTTTTGGATGTGGGTTTAAATTAATTAAATTGATTTTAGCATTTAAATATTTCGATAAATTAATTAACGACTTAATATCAAACTCTGAATCATTTACATTCTCTAACAAGGTATATTCTAATGTTAATTTTCTATTGTGCATGCTCTGGTACTCTTTAACCACCTTGATAAAGGTAAGAATGGGGTTTCGCTTCTCCGTTGGCATTATCTGCTCTCTACGCAAGGGATCTGCCATCCCCACAGAAAAGGCTAAATTTACAAAACGCTCGTCTTTAATTAAACGTTCTACCCCCGCCATATACCCCGATGTGGACACCGTAATATTTCGCTTCGATATATTATAGGTCTTTGGATGCGTTAAAATATCAATGGATTTAAACACGTTTTCATAATTTAACAAGGGCTCTCCCATACCCATAAACACTATGTTGGTAATGGCATATCCTATAGAATGAGAATACACCACTTGCGCTACAATCTCATGAGCAGTTAACTGGCGCTTAAATCCAATGACCCCTGTTAAACAAAACTTACAATCGACCGGACATCCGCACTGTGATGAAATACACAATGTATTATATTTTTTTTCCTTTAACACAACACATTCCACAATATTATTATCAAAAAGAACACAATTGTTTTTGACCGCATTCTCTTCGTGTGACATTAACGAACTAACCGATTTAAACAGGCTGAAATCAAAGATCTCCGCAATTATCTCTTGATTTTTCTTAGCAATATTTCGCATCTTTGCTGGATCTAGAATATTTTTGTTATACACCCAATGCAACACTTGGTCCCCAATAAATGACGGAATCCCCCGATCTTTGCAGGTCTCTTTTACCTCTTCAGGCAATAATCCAAAAAATGTCTGTTTCGTTGTCATACCATCTATTCTCTTTTCATGACTCTGTGTCATGACGACTCCATCATAAATAGCTTTGAGCTAAACTTCAATTAATTTTTAATAGATACACCGTGGACACTTTCATACTTTAATAAACTATAGAAGGGAACTCTCTAACAGAAATATCGTTACTTTTTTTTATCCTCTTCTTCGATCTTATCTTCTCTCTTTCGTTCCACTAAGGACTTTACTACTTTTTGAGGGATATAATGAGAAAAAGAATTCAAGGTTTTTTGCATAGTATTTAATGATTTTTGCAACTGAAAAACCTCTTCAACCTGTGAATTTTCAGTAATCAATTTCTCTAGTTCAAAATGACTTATCTTCTCTAGTTGATCTGACACTTCCCTTAGAGGTCGAGATATAGAATAGGCATTGATCACTATTAATACGAGCCCTACTCCCAAAATAAAAAATGATATAATAATCAACGTTTTATTCAGCTCTACAGCCTCTCTTATCAATTCCTTTTTAGGAATAATTAAGCTATATCTCCATGACTCTGGAAATAAGTCGCTCAGAGGCGTTTGCTGAAAAACATACTCATTTTTATCAAAACTAAGATCCTTTTTCATCCCTTTAGCTCCTACATGCGCTTCATGTATAAATGCTTTAATGAACTCATTTTCCTCGTCTTCCACATTGCTACTTAACAGGTGCTCCCCTGATTGAATTGCAATTACTGTATGAGGGCTGATATCAATGGTCTTAAGAAACTCTTCCAATTTATCCAATAGCAAATCAACGCCAATGACACCTGCAACTGTGTTATCTTTCCTAAAAATAGGAACAGATACCGTAATCCCTTTCTTTTGACTTGTGAAAAATATGTAGGGTGGCGTCCAAAAAATACCTTTCGATTTTTTCGCCCCCTTATACCAGGGTCTACCTCTCGGATCATATTTGCTTACATTGTCTTTTTTTATGATAGTTTGAACACCTTCTGAATCTACCTGAATAATGTGCTCTTTCTTATTTTTACCATCAATATATTTCGCGTTCATCAGATCTCCTTGACTGGCCATCAAAAAAGAACCATCCTCAATTCCAATATAAACATTCGAAAATTGAGAATTCTTACGTAAGGTTTCTATCAATAATGCCCTAAGCATCTCTTCTTTTAAATTAATGGATTCCCCTGTCGATACTATTTTTGATGTTACCTGAGAAAATAATATGGCGGGTTTCAAATAAATCTCTGTTTTATTTACAACCGATGCCGACACACTTTTTGTTAATTTAGAAGTCAGGGATGACATTATCTTCGTATTATGATGATACGAAAAGAAAATTAAGATAGAAAATGATATTAAAAAAATCAGAAAAAACAAAAACCCAACTAATACCGGAAAATAGAATTTTTTCTGTTTAAAACTCATATAGATTTCTGTACATTTTCTACTACTTTTAAACATAGATTTTTTTTAATCGAATATACTCCGAAATTCTCCTTATAAACAATAAAAACAATTTACATTATTATAAAATATACTTATTTACACAAAAAAATACTGCAATATATGAAATCCCTCAAAGAAATTCACAAATAATATCATTAAATATATATTATTAGAAAATACATAATTCAAACTTAGATATAATTAAATATATTTGCATTGCAAATAGAATAACATTTTCATAGAATGGCTTTACAGAAGAATAAAATATGACCTATTTTACACAATATTTAAATCAAACTCTTCATCTCATGATCCTCTTCACAGATGGAGTGAACCTGTGGAATTGGAGTCCTCCACAATTCTTTTTTTATTTCTCTTCTTAATAAAGAGATCTAGCTTTTTTATATATTTCTAGATCTCTTCTTCTTTTTCAATTCTAAAAATAAAAAAGAGTTACTCACTAGAAGGAGAATACAATGACTAAATATAATAAGAATATAGACTCAAATGAATGTTTTGAAATACAAAAAAAAGAAAATCTCATGAATAGTAAGCTTAAAGTCTCTATTCCATATGAAATAGAAAAGCCTACTTTTTTTACTACAGAACCTTCTGATCATAGTTCTATATTAGAGAGCATTTAATTCATATTGGCTTACATCTGCTTTGAATTACAGGAAACTACATCATGAAAAAGGTGGTTATGCATAGCCACCTTTTTCTTTCATTTTTTATAAAAATAGATGTTTCTGGACAGTCTTCCAAATAATTCCAACCTTAAACCCATAAAAAAACAAAAAATGAAATATAATTTAGATTTATTACGATAACTATATAGACTAACTTAATAAATTAAAAAAATATATTAATATGATCAACATTAAACAATTTTTAAATCTCACTATCCACCTTATGATATTATTCACGGTTGGAAATAGACTCTGGAATTGGAGCCCTCCACATTTCTTCTTTTATTTTTCTTCTTATTAAAGAGGTCTAGATTTTTTTATATATCTCTAAATCTCTTCTCTTTTTAAATTCTAAAAACAAAAAAAATTAACCCATCTTTTTAAAAGGGTTACTCATAACAAGGAGAATACAATGATTCAAGAAATCAATAATAAAGACTTAAATAAATGTTTTGAAATACAAAAAAAAGAACACCTGCATAGCAAGCTTAAAGAATCGGTCCCATATGAAGTAGAGAAACCAGTTTTTTTTACTACAGAATCTTCTGACCATAGTTCTATATTAGAGAACATTTAATTCAAATTGAATTACAGGAGACTCTTACCTACAAAAGGTGGCTATTAACAGCCACCTTTTTCTTTCACTTTTTACAAAACATATGATTCCAAACAGTCCCAAAAACGACTTTTAACCCTCAAAATTATCAAAACAGTAAATTTAGATAGAATATAGTTTATTTTTATACGATAACTATATATATTAGCTTAATAAACAAAAAATCTGTTATGAAAAATATTTTATTAAAATTATTAAATAGCTATACCACGAATCGCACCTTTTCAACGGGTCATTCACGTTGGGGATGGTGCCCTCCTCACTTTTTTCTTTATATATTTTCTTGTTAAAGCGATTTAGCTTCCATAACGTTTTTAACCCTTATTATGGTTAAATATATTATTTTTTCATAATCATCTAAATCGCTTATCCCCTTCAATTCTTAATAAGAGATACTTTTTCTCATAAATAATTTCAAGGAGATTACTATGAATTTAAATGATAATAAAGAAATAAATGAATGTTTTGAAATCCAAAAGAAAGAAAACCTGCATAGCAAGCTTAAAGAACCGGTCCCATATGAAGTGGAAAAACCAGTTTTTTTTACTACAGAGTCTTCTGACCATAGTTCTATATTAGAGTCCATTTAATTCATATTGAATTATAGGAGACGATCACATACAAAAGGTGGCTAAAACAGCCATCTTTTTCTTCAATTTAAAATGAAATAAAATTAATTTATTAAAACCTATGCCTTCTTGTTAAATCGATTATCCCTTTCAACTCTTAATAAGACATAAGCAGCTATATTACAGTCTACTAATGTTTTGTTGATATATATTAGAAGTCTTTCAAAAGAAAATCAGCGCTTTATTTTTTTACAAAGGAGAGACATATCTATTCTTCTTGTTGTTATATCATGTCTTTATGAACGAATTCCATCCTAAAAACCCACTAACTTATTCACCGGATACGTTTTATCACCACGAATAATATTTTTCAACACAAAATCCACCACTTTGTGGGGACTCACCGCCTCTTTAACAACCACAAAATGATAGGCTAAATCTGGATTATCTGGATGAGTAATAAATTTATCTTCAAAAATTAAAAACTCTTCTACTAATGCCTTAAAATCAATATACCCATACCCGTCTCTATCTCCGGCTCCATCTATTTTAACAGCATATTTTTTTAACAAATTATAACTATACTCTTTACTAAAATCACCTGTATAACTCATGATTTTTGCTATGGCTCCGCTTATGATAGCAGCTGAATATGACGTTCCTTGTTTCCCCTTAAATCCAATCTCATTTTCATCTATAAGAAGAACGTCCACATAAGCCACAAAATCCGTATTACCTGAAGAACTATGCTCCCATAGTCGATCTTTATTTAACATCCCTCCTACACATATAGATTCTTCAAATACACATGGGTATGCCGACTCTTTAACTGCTGAGTTTCCCGCACTTGCCACCACAACAATACCTTGATCAAATGCTTGCTGATAAAGACCCCCTAACTCTTTACTTATACTATAATCAGCAAAACTCGCATTGATGATATCAACATCCATCTTTATTGCATAATCCATCGCATACTGATGCAAATCATCGTCAATAGACGTCATTTCTTTAACCATCTTTATAGGTAATAGCTTTATTTTTCCTGGTTTTCTAGAAATTCCATGAACATTAAATGTCTCATCCTGTGAGGAGGCTATTATAGACGCCACTGACGTTCCATGAATCTTCCCATCTTTATCTACACCTTTATTATCTGAGTTGTTATTGTTTTTATCTCTATATATAAACTCCGTAAGCAAGGGGTGATCCTTGTTAATTTTAGTATCCATCACCCCGACCACCACATCATAGTTCTCTGGTAAAAAACTTAGATACCATACATCTGTTTGAGACAACTTAGTACTCGCATAACTTGTAGTCATGACTAGATATAACATACTTATCGTTAATATCGCTTTAATCATTATTTTAACACTGTGTGTAACTCTATTTCTTCGTCTGAATTAATACCCAGATCCATTAAATCAATTTTCAAAAAATAACTCTTCCCCTCTACGGGATCTGTCACTGTTTTACTCCATTTATAATCAATATTCGACTCTGGAATACCGACTCCTTTCTCAGATTCAAATTTTGTAACTGTAAATGACTGACCACTCGTTGAGATCAACTCTGTACTTTGTAATACTCTCAGAATATTTTGATAATCGCTGTCATTAGAATTTTTAAAATTCCCACATCCCCCTAACAGCAATATAAAAAACAACACAATAGTTTTATACAACATAACTACCCATTTAATAATACTCCCCCCCCCTATACTTGAACTCATTTAAATCGAATATAAATCCGATTCTATAAATATTTTGTAAAATTTTATCATAATTTACTCATTTTTCAAGATTCATCATTTAAGAGTAGGATATGATAAAAAATCAAACCAAGCGCATTTGTTTATATCTGTACATTTTATTTTTATTTCTATCAATATTTCTATCAACCTTGTTCACTTCCTCTTTAAAAAGTAAAATAAGTGATTAACTAGGTAAAATTATGGCGCAATCATTTATTTATGAAGAAAACTGTGATGGAGCATTTTATGTCCATGATACTTGCATTGCTTGTGACACATGTACAGATATCAGCCCTAGCTGCTTTCAATTAACCAGTGATTATGATCATGCCTTTGTCTCTCATCAACCTCAAAATTCTGAACAAGTTGAATTATGCCTCCAAGCACAGGAAGCGTGCCCCGTCGCCGCCATAGGAAAGAGATCATGAAGTGGACTGCAGAATTATTATTTAACCACCTCAAAGATGTCACTCTAGGAGGATCCATTTGTGTTTACACCTTAGACATCTGCGAAACACTTGTTCCTAAAATAAATGCTATTATGAAACTAAAAAAAGAAAAAAATGCCATTGTTTTAGCACACTCTTATGTCGTTCCAGAAATTATCAAAACAGTATCTGACTTTACTGGAGACTCTTATGAACTTAGCAAAAAGGCAAAAGACTCTTCTGCAGATATTATCATTTTTTCAGCTGTGAAATTTATGGCTGAAACCGCTAAATTAATAAATCCAAATAAAGACGTGTACATCCCTTCTGACTTAAATGGATGCTCTCTTGCCGATTCCATTACAGGAGACGACGTTAAACAGCTACGAAAAAAATATCCGGACTACACCTTTGTTTGCTATATCAATACCACCGTAGACGTCAAAGCCGAATGCGATGTCTGTGTAACATCCTCAAATGTATACTCTATTGTTGAATCTCTTCCTAATAAAAACATTTATTTTTTACCAGATAAACTTATGGGTCAAAATTTAAAAAATGAACTCAAAAAAAGAGGGTCAGATAAAAACATCTTATTCTCCGAAGGTACTTGCTACGTTCATGAAGAATATCATCCAGATATGATCGATTTTATTCGTCTCAAACATGATGACGTTTCTATATTAGCTCACCCCGAATGCAGCGAAGACATTATCTCAAAAGTAGACTTCACCGGTTCTACCTCACAAATGGTGAACTATGTGAACCAATCACCTAAATCAAAATTCTTCATGCTCACTGAATGCGGTCTCACAAGTAGAATGCAAGCCGATTCCCCCAAAAAATCCTTTGTTGGCACATGCACCATGTGCAAATATATGAAATCCAATTCTTTAGATGATATCTTAAACACCTTAGAAAACTTGCCCGAGCATAAAAAAATCTCTATCCCAAAATCAACTCAAGAAAAAGCACTTAATTGTATCAATAAAATGTTTGAACTCGCGTAATTTATTCCTTAAACTCTGTCACAATATGATGCAATGACTCTTTCGCATCCCCAAATAGCATTCTCGTATTTTCTTTAAAAAATAAGGGATTTTGAATTCCAGCAAACCCTGGATTCATGGATCTTTTTAACACAAATACACTTCTCGCTTTCGTCACTTCAATAATTGGCATCCCGTATATTGGGCTCGCCTCATCTTCTATCGCATCAGGATTCACTACATCATTCGCCCCTATCACCACACAAACATCCACCATCCCTAAATCTGGATTAATATCGTCCATCTCATGCAATTGTTCATAGGGAACACTCGCCTCAGCTAATAATACATTCATATGCCCCGGCATTCTCCCTGCTACCGGATGAATCGCATATTTCACCTCACATCCATTCTCTTCTAAAAACTCTGCAAGTTCATGCGTTGCATGCTGAGCTTGAGCCACCGCCATCCCATATCCCGGAACTATCACAACACTTCTTGCTGCTTCCAACACTAAATACGCATCTTGTGCCGAAATAGGATTAACCTCTCCTTGTTCTTTGTCTTTATCACTCGATTTTATAACACCAAACCCCCCAAATAATACATTCGTTAAGGATCTATTCATCGCTTTACACATAATATTCGTTAAAATAAGCCCGGACGCCCCAACAAGTAACCCCGCTACTATCAACAAGACATTCCCTATCACAAAGCCAGCACCTGAGGCTGCTATTCCCGAATAACTATTCAACAATGCGATCACTACAGGCATATCGCCTCCACCTATAGACATCACCGACATGATTCCTAACACTAATGACCCCGCAATAACACCATATACCATCATCGCATTTGCCATAGGATCACTTACAAACATATACCCACACCACACAATAACTATTAAACAGATTATATTGATGAATTGAGACCCTATAAACCGTAAGGGTTTTCCTCCAAATGTCCCAGATAATTTTCCCCACGCTACAATACTTCCTGTGAATGTTACCCCTCCAATAAGAATAGATATTATGGAAATAATAGCGCTGGTTAACGTTAGAAATGGCGATTCAATATACGCTGCTAATGCCAAAAGCAAGGAAGACCCTCCTCCACAACCATTTAACAAGGCTACCATTTCTGGCATTGCTGTCATCGCAATTAATCGAGCTGAAATCACCCCAATAACAGTCCCAATACCTAAGCCTATCATTAATTCCTGATAACTGATGATATTATGGTGTATCAAGGTCACAATAACCGCGATTAACATCCCTAAAGCAGATATCAGATTACCTTGCCTAGCCGTAGCTGGAGAACTTAATTTCTTAATCCCCAACACAAATAAAAAGGCCGCTATTAAATAGCCACTATTTTGTATCATATCCATCTAGTCTTTTTCCTTCTTTTTAAACATGTCCAACATACGGTGCGTTACCAAATATCCTCCAACAACATTGATCGTTGCCATCGCCACAGATATGATCGCCAACACCACACTCATCTCATTAAGCGCCGACCCCGCTAAGGATAAGGCCCCTAATAAGGTAATTCCTGAAATAGCATTCGAACCGGACATCAAAGGGGTATGCAACGTTGATGGAACTTTCGAAATAAGCTCCACACCTAAAAAGGTCGCCAGCATAACAATAAATAAGATATATATTATCATCTCGCCATCCATCTTAAGCCCCTTTCTCCTTATTTTTTGAAAAACTCTCTAACAACATTTTCTGTACAATCTTGCCATCTTGAGTTGTTAATACCGATGCCATAATCTCATCATCTAAATTCATATTAAACACCTTGCTTTCCTCATCATAAAACTCTGATATCAAATGATAGATATTTGCGGCATACATTTCGGAAGCATGCTTAGCCACCCTCTGTGCCAGTTGTGGATGACCAATGAGTGTTACACCATTGATATCTTTTTCTTTATTCAATTCGACCCCTTCTACATTCCCCCCTGTTTCTACCGCCAAATCTACGACTATCGTTCCTTTTTTCATCGATGACACCATATCTTTTGTTATAATTAAGGGTGCTTTTCTGCCAAATACTTGTGCAGTAGTTATGACAACATCCGATGTTTCACAGGCTTTTTTCATCATGTCTCTTTGTTTGCTTAACTGCTCTTCCGTTAACTGCTTGGCATACCCATCTTTGGTTTCACCTGTATCGCCTAAGTCTATCTTCAAAAACTTTCCCCCCAAAGACTTCACTTGCTCTTCTACTGCCGGACGTGTATCAAATGCTTCTACTCGTGCACCTAATCGCTTGGCGGTTGCAATCGCCTGTAAACCCGCTACTCCTGCCCCCACTATAAATACCTTCGCGGGTGATAATGTCCCTGCTGGCGTCATCATCATGGGCAATACCTGCTTCAATCTCTCGCTTGCCATCATAACAGCAACATAACCGGCTAAACTGGCTTGAGAACTTAAAACATCCATTTTTTGTGCTCGTGTTGATCGCGGGACAAACTCCATGGCCAAGGCTCTCACCCCTTGCTTAGCTACTCTTTCCAGACTCTTCTTATCATGAAACGGATTCATCAACGATACGACAACTTGATTCTTTGAAAGCTGTTTGATGATATCTGATTTAGGCAAAAAAACCTGCGCCAAAATATCTGAATTTATAATCGTCTTTTGTGATTCAAAGGTAGCTCCAGCATCTTGATACTCGCTGGCATTATACATATGCTCTCCATAACCTTTTTCCAAGCAAATGTTTATCCCCAACAGAACGCACTTTTTCACACTTTCTGGAGTAAATGCCACCCTTGAGTCTTTTTCTTCCTTTAAACTTCCTATTTTCATGCTTAATCAGTTTTTGTATTCCACTAAAGAAATGATCTTAAACCTTTTTTTCTTGCATTTTTTTTCGCATAAATATTTTAGAGGGATTTAATATGTTATTCGGGTCACAACTCGTCTTGATGTCTTTCATGATCTTAATTTCTTGATCTGTAAAGAATAGACTCACATACTTTTTTTTACTTAACCCAATACCATGCTCACCCGTCAACGTTCCTCCCAACTCTACACATAATTCCATGACCTTTTGTACCCACGTCTCTTTTTTATCATTCCACTCTTCTTTTGTTAACGCATCATTTAAAATATTTGTATGAATATTTCCATCTCCTAAATGTCCATATGCAACAAAAACCATCCCGTCTTCACTTTCAAACGCCTTTAACGCCTTTAAATACCGTGATATTTCACCTGGAGGCACAGTGATATCTTCAGAAATTTTATGCTTATACTTGCTTCCTAATGCCTCTGAAATCGCTCGTCTAATCATCCAATACTGGCTATCATCTCCGTCAAACAGTTGAGCATTTGAAAATCGCGCTAAAACCACTCGGACATCCCCCATCATAACGTCTATCTCTTCCTGGGAGTATGCATCCATACGCAACAACACATTTGCTTGCCCCTGATTACATTCATAGCGTTCTTTACGAACCAACTCTACGGCATCAATACACTCTTTCTCCATAAATTCTGCAGCAGAAAAACGTATAGATGAACGCATCATCTGCCTTAAAAAAGAACTTCCATCTTCTAGAGAGTTAAAGCTACACCATATCGATTTTTCATAACGGGGTTTTGGAATTAACTTGAGTATAATTTTTGTAATAATAGCTAAGGTCCCCTCACTTCCTATAATCAACCTCTTTATATCATATCCCGCCACATCTTTCACACATTTACCACCAAATTTAAAGGGTTCTCCATTTCCAAAAAACCCTTCAATCCCCAAAACATAATCCCCCGTAACACCATACTTTAATGCCGCAGCCCCACCGGCATTTTCCGCAATATTTCCTCCAATCATACACCAATCCGAACTGGATGGGTCCGGAGGATACCATAGCCCCTTTTCTTCTGCTTTTTCTTTAATCTGATCGACAATCACTCCCGGCTGAACAACCATACATGAATTTTCAAGATCTAATTCTATAATCTTATTAAAGTGCTCCATGTTAATAGCTATCCCATTAATTTCAGGAACGGCTCCTCCAGATTTTCCAGATCCCGCACCTCTTACCGTTACGACATGCTTATGCTCGTTTGCATAACGTAAAATATCACGAATATCGTCATCAGTTTCAGGGGTTACCACACACTTTGGAAGAACAGCCTCTTCATAGGACTTATCTGCTGAATGTGCATGTAAAATTTCAGGATTAACAGAAACTAAATCTCGAAATTTTTCTATAAAATCACCCATATAATAACTTTATATCACTTTAAGAAAAAAAGACAGAATATAAGGTGTCAGAGTCTTATACGTGAAAAGTGGCAGAGGTGTTAAAACAGTGTTAACTTTTTTATAGAGTTTTACTATCTTTAAATATTATTACACCCTCTTTCTCTAATTTATTACAAATATCTATTAGATCCCAGATTGGGCAATTAATTTGATTAGAAATTTCCAGTAATGATTGTTTTCCATCACAATAGGTAAGTAAATTCATCATGTCTTTTACAATGGCATCCGAATCTTTTGTTGATATTGTCGGATAAAGTCCCCTTTTACCAAGCTGGGGTTCAGCTAAGATAGCTGTCGTTGGGATGACATTCATTTCAATAACTTGAAGACATTTTTTTAATACATTATAACCACCATATAATCCTGTTTCTGTAACAACATCTAAATTATCTAAGGAGGTGTGATATTCAGGATATTTCCCATATTTTGTTCTCATTACGGAAGCAATGGGAAGGTCAATGCCGGGACTACAATATTGACGCTCGTCGCTGCCTCGATCAAGCCATGAATATGAAACAAAGTCAGGGTATAAATGTTTTAAAACATGTTGTGCAACAGTATCAGACAACGTATCTTCTTGTCGGGATGGCAAATATGAGTAAGTACGATCATCACCAACGCATGAAATATTAAACCCTGCAATAATATTTTTCTTCATATCATCTAGGTTCTTACTTAAATAAGTAATAGATCCAATCGTTTCAGGAATAAAAACAATGCGATAGGTAAATTTTCTTTTTTCAAGATTAGTAAGCCATTTTGCAAGATAAGTTGTAACAACTGGGCCTGATAATTCGTTATTCGCCATTGAAGGATGACAAACATAAGTAGATAAAAACACTTCTTTGGTCGACTCCCCAGGTAATATTAGTTCCCCATAAGTTAAGCTCCCATTTGATAGATCGCTATCAATAAATACAGTATATGTACCCTCTTTTAAGGTTTTAAATTGATTCTGAGTCATACAAAAACCCCATCGTTCTTTATAATAAGATGTAATATAGGGGATAGCTGTGGGTTGTTCAGGAAGGGTATATAAATGGTCTTTAAGTTCTTGTAACGATATTTTTTTATTGATTGGCATTGAATATCCAACAACATGCAAATTATTTTCTTTTAGATCAACAATCTTTTCGCCATCAGGATCAAGGATATAAGCATCACGTATATTCCATTCTTTAGGGACTTCCCAATCAAACACTTTGCTTCCAGAGGGAACTTCATATTGTTTAAGGTTAGGTAGATGTTCAGATAGAATAGATAAGGTTTCTCTAACACCCTTTCCAGTGATACTTCGTGTAATTGGCCATAATCGTTTTAACAAGGCTATCATTTCATCCCCTAGATCATTCATTTTCTTTCTCCTTATCATTTAATTTAAACCCTCTAACTCGAACCGTCTCCCTAATGATAGTTTGTTTCAACTGGTTCGATGAATTTTATAGAGTAATCCTTCCGCACCACCTGACTGAATAATTTTTGAAACAAACTCATATATATCTGTACTTGACGCAACCCGAAGTCCTATTTCAGAATTTGGGCGGTATCCACTATAAATATTATTTTCCCAAAGTAATTCCCCCATAGGGTTAACATGCGTCAAAACCCCTTTCTCAAGATTTCGTACAAATAGACCGTAATTTTTGATGCCACACTGACCTTTAAAATTTGTATATTCCCCTGAGAACTCTTTCATATATCGATAGGAAACTTGGTTCATTTCCTCAATATAGTGATAGAAAGTCATGCTATGTTGATCCGTAAGCCCCAATACAGCAATTTTGCCATTCAATTGTTTTAACATGTCGAAAGGTGAATCTTTTCCATACCCACTATAGTTATCCATCCCCAAAAACTTATCTGAATTATGCCCAATTACAGCAAATGAATAAATTGGATGACCTGTTCGGATTGCTTTTGGGTGTTGTCTCCCAACCTCAGTAAGCATCCCCATCTGAGACGGAGATGTTCGAATATCAAAGGGAACTCCTTTCACGAAATCGAAATTAAATAAAGGGAGTATCAGTGTTCCTGTCGGACCCACAGCCTTCAAAAAAGACTCAAGAATCATATGTGATGAAAGCTTTATACCTTTACGAAGAAATGATTTAAATGTTTGTTTAAGACTACTATGAAGAAGCACAGTATCGGATTCATTAATCCCCGATTGCCTCCAATTACTAACAAGTTCTTCTATTGGCATTACAGAGGGGGAATATCATTACTATATACTACCGGATAAAAAGTCTGGTGACTCTGTACTTGATAAGTATGATTATATTTTATAATTTTCATGAGTTTTTATGATAACATGATTTTCCAAATAAAAAAGCTATGAGCTAAGGTGTCCGTAAAAGTACCAAAGGTGCTAAAACAGGGTTAATTTTCTTGTTGATTCGCGGAGTTATATTCATTAACTGATATACTTCCATCAGAATGTGTCGTTGTCTCTTTGATTGCTTTCCTGGCACCGTCGTATTCAAATACAGATATTTTCTCATCGATATATGTGACTGTTAGTAGGGATGATTTATGTTTTTTACGCAATGCAAAACCATTTCGATTCCTAGCTGTCTCACAAAGATCATTTGTGAGACAGCATTGGAAAATTTATTTTTCTAAAATAATTTTAAAATAAGAGATAAAAAACTAAGCTCTACTCAATAATTTTAGTTACGACACCCGCACCTACTGTACGCCCACCTTCTCGGATTGCAAATCTCAACCCTTCTTGACACGCTACCGGCACGATTAACTCTACTTCAACTGTAATATTATCTCCTGGCATTACCATCTCTACTCCGTCTGGCAATTTCACTGAACCTGTTACATCTGTTGTTCTAATATAAAACTGCGGTCTATACCCCTTGAAAAATGGCGTATGTCTTCCACCCTCTTCCTTCTTCAATACATATACCTCTGCAGAAAACTTCTTATGTGGGTTTATAGATCCCGCTTTCGCTAGTACCTGCCCTCTTTGCAAATCTTCTCTCTCTACACCTCTTAATAAGATCCCTACATTGTCTCCTGCTTCCCCCTGATCTAATAACTTTCTAAACATCTCTACTCCGGTTACTGTAACCTTTCGAATCTCTTCAGACATCCCTACTAAATCTACTTCTGAACCTACTGTTACAACACCTCTTTCTATTCGTCCTGTTCCTACCGTTCCTCTTCCTGTAATACTAAATACATCTTCCACTGGCATCAAAAATGGCTTCTCTGTCTCTCTTTCTGGTACCGGTATATACGAATCTACAGCATCCATTAACTCCCATATACACTTCACATCTGCATTCTCTCTACTATCATCTTTAGACTCTAATGCCTTTAACGCTGACCCTTGTATAAAGGGTATATCATCACCTGGAAATTCATACGAGCTTAACAACTCTCTCAATTCCATCTCTACTAACTCTACCAACTCAGGATCGTCTACTTGGTCTGTTTTATTCATAAATACTACCAATGACGGTACATTTACCTGTCTCGCTAACAATATATGCTCTCTCGTTTGTGGCATTGGCCCATCTGCCGCACTCACTACCAAGATTCCTCCATCCATCTGTGCTGCACCTGTGATCATGTTCTTTACATAATCTGCATGTCCTGGACAATCTACATGTGCATAATGTCTACTCTCTGTCTCATACTCTACATGAGCCGTTGCTATCGTAATCCCTCTTTCTTTTTCCTCAGGAGCTGCATCGATTTGATCATATGCCTTGAATTCTGCTGATCCTGTTGATGATAATACTTTTGTAATCGCTGCCGTTAATGTCGTTTTTCCATGATCTACATGTCCTACTGTTCCTATATTAACGTGCGGCTTGTTTCGCTCAAATTTTTCTTTTGCCATTTCTATTCTCCTTTATTTCTTTTTTTTCCTTTTTTAAATGGAGCTCCCGATCGGATTTGAACCGACGCCCTCATCCTTACCATGGATGCGCTCTACCGACTGAGCTACAGGAGCATAAGTACACCCAAAAAAGCACACATTCTTTTCTAGTTCGGATTTTATCATATTCCTCGCTTTGTCTCCACACCAAAATTAAAGTTAATTTTTTGCTAGATAACTCTCTAATTTCTGCAAATCTATACTATTTATAAAATCTGAGAGAACAGATGCATTTTTACTGCCAATAACGATGCACGTCATCATAAAATCTTCATTTAATAAAATGGTCTGTTCATACAATTTACTCTCTTCAGAAAAGGTCGTAATCGCATTATAGGATTCCATTCGAACTAGAGCCGTGTTTTCCATATTTTCGATTAAACTAGGTTTTTTTACGAGTTCTTGGTAATCCTTAATTAATTCGTCAGAATGTATAATATTAACTTTTAATACATGTCCTTTCTTGTTTTCATAGGCTTGGTTAAAATAAACACTGTAGCCCGCTTCTTCTATTCCGGAATCTGATAAAGGAATATACGATTCTTTCTTATAAAACCCTTGAAACTTTTTTGGAAAGAAAGCTTGCAAAAACTCCCCTTGTTTCACTTTTACTTTCCCCATTAACTTATTCAAGATATCTATACTACTTCCATATTCGTTATTCTGCAAAAACAACGATAACTGTGTTAAATCCTGACTAAAGTGAATTTCAAATTCTTTTGAAACATTGCTATTTCCTTGCTGAGATTTAGAAATATTAGCACTAGAATTAGCTCTCACTTCAATTGAAAATGAAAAAAGTAAACAGATCAATACAACACTATAGCTAAATTTCATGAGTTAACTACCTAGAATGACTATATCAAATTCACATACAAATAGCAAAGATTTTTTACTTATTTAGCTTCTCTTCTCTGCTATATTTTCAATGAGTCTCTATGGGTATTTTAGCCTCCTCTAAAACACTTATTTCAATGTCTGTTTTATCATGTCGACTATGATACTCTTGATTCCACTGCTCATAGCTATCCTCTAATTCATAGTCTCGTTGATACATACTGACTATAACCCCTAAAAACAAGCCCATCGTAATACTTAAAGGAAGCACTGTCAGCTCTTTTAAATATGGCCCTACCACTGCAAGCTTGGGCCCCACAAAACTAAAAAATATGACACTAGAAAACCCTCCCAACATACTTGCAATGGCGCCTTTTTCTGTAAACCGCTTCCACGATAAGGACAATATCATTGTCGGAACAAACGTAGCCGCTATCCCAGTCCACCCAAACAATACAAACCAAAAAATAGTTCGCGTAGGAGAAACCACTGCGACAAGCAAGGCTATGACAAGAGATGCGACTGCTATTCCTATTGTTATTTTTCTGGACACACTGACTAAAGGCTTGTCTTTTAAATCTGGTCTTATTATCGTTTGATAAACATCATGTGTAATAGCACTTGATGACACCACTAACAACGAATCCACTGTAGACATAATCGCAGATAAAATCGTTGCAATATATAAACCTACTATCACTGTAGGAAACAAGTGCTCTACTAATAATGGCAAGACATTTTGAGCCCCATTCCCTAAAATTTGCTCGATATCAACACCTGCTTTTTGAAACAATAAGCGTCCATAAATCCCGGCTAAAACAGCAGCTGAATCTGTAAGAATTGTGAACAAAATAGCCACCTTGGTCCCTTTTTTTATCTCAACTTCATCTCTCACTGATATAAACCGCACAAATATCTGTGGAGATCCTAAAAAGCCCACCCCTATTGCCAAAAATCCTAATACCGTACAGGTATTTAACAAGGTGAATTCTCCAAAAAATTGAGTTAACGCTGGGTCAATAGCCTGTAGACTGCTTACTACTCCAGACTCTGCTCCACTATTGAAAAAATAAGTCCCTGCAACGATAGGAAGAATAACCAGCCCAGCAAACATCATGGCGCCTTGAAAGACATCCGACCACGCCACGGCTACAAACCCCCCATATGAAACATATAGCAATACAATAGCAAACCCTATAATAGCTCCTGTAAAATAATTCATATTAAAAAACGTTTCGAAGGCTGTTCCTGTCGCGTCAATTTGCGCACTGACATAAATGGCTATAAAAATACCTAACGTTAATGCTGATATCGCTCTTAAAAGATGTGTCTTTGATTTGAATCTGCCCGATAAATAATCGGGAATGGTGATGGACTTAAACTTATCTGTAAACCATTTAAATTTTTTGGCCATCAACAACCAACAGAGGCTAACACCCAACACCTCTCCAATAACGACCCAAAATGCCTTAAAGCCCATTAAAGCTCCCATTCCAGTGAGCCCCAATAATAACCACCCAGATTCTCCGGTAGCTCTAGCTGATAATGCCGCGACCCAGTATCCTAAGGTTTTTCCTCCTACATAGAAGTCACTAACATTCTTAACCTTTTTACTCGACTTATATCCAATAAAAAATAATATCGCCAAATACCCAATTAATATTAACCCTTTCATAACCGTCTTACTCCCCTCTTAGTTTTTAGATACAAAATCTGTTAGTTCTAAGGCCTCTGAAATAATATCCATACCTTCTTTTAACTGTTCTTTGGTGATGGTGAGTGGAGGCGCTATGAATATATAATTCCATCGTACAAAAGTATGCATGCCTCTATCTCTAATTTTTTTGGCCACATCATTCATAACCCCCATTTGATCTGCGCTTGCATTCCAGGGAGCTAATGGCTCTTTTGTTTGTCTATCTTTGACCAGCTCTAAACACCCTAAAAGCCCCGTAATCCTGACATCCCCTATAGCCGCATGTTTTTGGACCAAATCGTCACATATTTCATGTAAATACTGCTCTTTTTCAGCAACACCGTCTATTAACTGTTCATCTTTATACACATCTATACATGCTGACCCTGCTTTACAAGCTAGAGCATGGGCCGAATAGGTTAATCCTGCAGGTAAAGGAGTTTTATCGAAGGTCTTCGCAATACTATCATTAACAATGACGGCCCCTAACGGAATATATCCCGATGTTAAGCCTTTTGCAGCTACAATAATATCAGGTGTTACATCATGATTTTCAACGCCAAACCACTGTCCGCAACGACCAAACCCGCTCATCACTTCATCTGATATCGTTAATAGATCATATTTATCCGCTAAAGCCTTTATGCCTTTCCAATACCCTTTTGGATATTTGATACATCCCGATGAACCCGATTCACCTTCTATAAGAATAGCGGCAATATTTTGAGGCCCTTGAAATTGAATCACACGTTCTACATGATCCAAGCATAGTTTTTTACATGACTCTTTCTCTTGGCCCCAAGGACATCTATAACAATAAGGATCTTCTACATGAACAATACCTGGCATAAGCTGGTTATCAATAGGATGTTTTCTAGGATCTCCTCCTGCAGACATCGCTCCATATGTTGCGCCATGATAAGACCGATATTTGGTAATAATCTTATGTTTCCCTGTAAAAACACGTGCTATCTTTATAGCATTTTCAATAGCATCGGCTCCTCCTGTTGTAAAAAAACACTTTCCTGAATCAAAGGGGCTAATGTCTAACAGTTTCTTCCCCAACTCCCCTCTAGGCTCTGTTCCCATTCCGGGAAATACATAGGCTAATTTATCTAACTGTTCTTTGATGGACTCATTCACTTTTGGATGATTATGTCCAATATTGACATTCATGAGTTGGGACGAAAAATCGATATAACGTTTTCCGTTAAAATCATACAAATAAATACCTTCTGCTCTCTCAATCATTGCCGGGTCAAGCCCTTCCTGTTTACTCCAAGAAAATAAGGTATGCTCGCAATTTTGTTTTTTAATCGTGTCTCGTGTTGTCATGATTGGCTCCTTTAACTCATCCAATTAATTTGGGCTTCAGGATTCCACTTGGTCGTCGTCTTTTTAAGTTGTGTCCAAAACCCTATTGAACTTTCGCCCGTAATATCTCCCACTCCAAATTTCGAATCATTCCAACCCCCAAACGAATAAGGCTCTCTCGGAACAGGTACTCCAATATTGACACCTATCATGCCCGCACTCAGTTCTTGAGCTACTTTTTTTGCCAAAGGGCCACTTTGAGTGAATATTGCGGCTCCATTTCCATATTCTGAATTATTTTCAATCTCAATAGCATCTTCCAACGACTCTGTTCGAATAATGGCTAACACCGGTCCAAACACTTCTTCTTTAGCCAATGCCATATCGGGACGAACATTATCTAATATCGTAGGCCCGACATAATACCCTCCCTCTTTTCCTTCTACTTGAGGATTCCGGCCATCTAATACACAGGTTGCTCCCTGATCGATAGCTTCCTGAATATAGGTCTCAATTCGCGCCTTAGCATCCTTGGAAATAATCGCCCCTAAGTTTTCTCCTGGAATGATTTTTTTACATTCTTCAATCAACGAGCTGATAATATGATCGACTTTATTGACACCGACCATGACCGACGCCGCCATACAACGTTGTCCGGCACACCCTGTCATCGATGCCGCTATATTTGTTGCACTCATCTGTGTATGAGCATCTGGCAACACTAAAATATGATTTTTAGCGCCACCCAAACCAATAACCCGTTTTAAATTCTGTGAACAACGCTGATATACTATTTGAGCAACTTTTGTAGACCCTACAAACGACACAGCCTTGATATCTGGATGATCACAGATGGCCTCGACCAAATCTTGCCTTCCAGGAAGTACCTGAACTACATCTTCTGGAAGACCCGCTTCTTTTAATAGCTCTAAAGACTTCAGCATGCTTAAAGGAACTCTTTCAGATGGCTTTATGATAAGCGTATTTCCTAGGGTTATAGAGATAGCCAAAGTCCAATGAGGAACCATATGAGGGAAGTTAGACGGTGTAATATTGGCTACCACCCCTAGAGACTCTATCGATTGCTGACAAAAAACACCTCGACTCACTTCAGATTGATCTCCCTTAGCAATTTGTGGTAATGAACAGGCAAACTCGGTGACTTCAATAGATTTTTCTACTTCTGCACGAGCCTCACCTAGTGTTTTTCCATTTTCTTGATGTACCAACTGAGCTAATTCGTCGCATCTCGCTATCATTAACTCTCTATATCTATACATAAACTGTGCTCTTTCTCTAAGAGTTAGCCCTCCCCATGCTTTATATGCGTTTTTTGCTCGTTGTACATACGCATCTAATTCACTTCCCTTATATAATCGCGTTGTGTCTAATATCTCCCCATTTATTGGACTTGTAATGTTTTGAACCGTTTCATCTGTAAGAACCGCCATAATAACTCCTTAACTTTTTTTTATTACATATATTGAATAGATAACAAGAATATAATTAATATATATTTAATTCAATATAGAATTTAATTCATTTTTTTTCAGATTAACCAATATTTAAACTATTATCTAATTTTACAAAAAAAACATCATAAAATAAAAAAAAAACTTTTTTATCGCCACATTATTCAAATATAAATTCTTACCCTAAAATAAAGCATACGATTCTACTTAAATATTATTTTTTTAATAGTAACTGCGCTAATAATTTATGATTCTGGAGACTTTTCTGTTATCTACAGTCAGCTTTGTTAATCTGCCAACATTTTAGTTCGACCAATTATGAATAAATTTTTCTTTGAATACATTATTTTTATGTTATTATGTTTAGGTACCTCATTTAGGTGGTATTGACAAATAAATGAATAGAAGTAAAATAGCCTACTTATATTTGTAGATATTTTTATATTCGGAAAATTCAACCAACAAATTTATTCATGGAGATTAAAAATGGCAGAAAAAAAGAAAAAGACAGATGTTTTATCAGAAAGCGATAAACCTGTTAAACCCTCCCCCTCATCTCAGACATCTAAATCAGACCGAAAATCTGTCAAAATCAGTATTAAAGAACTCAGACAGTCAACCGTAGGACAGCTGCTTCAAGAAGCCGAACAGTTAGGTATTAAGGATCCTAAACAATTCACTAAAAGTGAACTTGTTATTAAAATTCTTCATTACAAGACTGAAAAAGGAGATAGTGTTGTTGAAACAGGTGTTTTGGAAATCCTTCCTGATGGATATGGATTTCTTCGTACATCAAATTACTTACCTAGCTCTGATGATATTTATATCTCTCAGACACAAATTCGTCGATTTAGCCTTGCTTCTGGAGATAAAGTTGAAGGACTAGTTCGTCCTCCAAAAGAAGGAGAACGATACTTTTCTCTTCTTCGTATTGAATCGATTAATGAACTTCCCATTGAGTCTATTAAAAACCGACCTATGTTTTCTAATCTAACACCTATTTACCCAACCGAGCAACTTAAACTTGAAATAGAGCAACAACCTATTTCTGGCAGAATTATCGACATGCTCTCTCCTATTGGAAAGGGGCAACGTTCTCTTGTTGTCTCTCCTCCAAAAGCAGGAAAGACAACCATTTTGAAAGAAATTGCAAACAGCATTTCTGTAAACCACCCCGAAGTTGCGATTAAGGTCTTACTTATCGACGAACGGCCAGAAGAAGTAACCGACATGGAACGCTCTGTTGATGGAGAAGTGATTTACTCAACGTTTGATGAACCCCCTGAGCAACATGTTCGTATTTCTGAACTTGTTTTAGAAAGTGCTAAGCGTCTTGTTGAATGCGGAAAAGATGTAGTGATCTTACTCGACAGTATTACCCGTCTTGCTCGCGCTTATAACCTTGTTGTTCCGCCTTCTGGGCGAACATTATCTGGAGGGTTAGACCCTAGCTCTCTTCATAAGCCTAAGCGATTTTTTGGTGGCGCTCGAAATATTGAAGGAGGAGGGTCATTAACAATTATTGCAACAGCTCTCGTTGATACAGGATCTCGAATGGATGATATTATTTATGAAGAATTTAAAGGCACAGGAAACATGGAGCTTCATCTTGAAAGACGCCTTGCTAATAGACGTATTTATCCGGCTATTGATATTGTGAATTCTGGGACTCGTAAAGAAGAGTTATTAATTCCGGCCGACACTCTTAAAAAGTCGTATTTATTACGTAAAAATATCGATTCTGAAAGTGCTACAGAAGAACTGATTAAGCTGTTAGCTCAAACGGAAAGTAACCAGGAATTTTTGGATTCCCCTATTTTTAACTAATAGCTTAAAAACCAGGTTCAATTAAACAAATAGACAGTCCACCTATTGATCTAGTTAAAAACTATCGTCAACATCTTCATCAAGCTCATCCGTCTTGGTGAGTCTGATAACATTTAATTCTATTCGTCTATTCATGGCTCGATGCTGGACAGTATCATTCTCAACTAAAGGTCTGTATTCCCCATACCCTAAGGCTGATACACGATCAGGACTAAATTTGAGTTTGGAAATATAATATTTAATAACAGAAAAGGCTCGAAAAAAGGACAACTCCCAATTGGAAGCAAATTCGTCGTTGCTAATAGGGACATTGTCTGTGTGACCTTCAATCACAAGAGGGTTAATAACCGTCTTAAATACTTCAGCGGCTCCATACAGTACTTTATACCCTTCTTTACGAATATCTGCTTTTCCGCTATTAAATAATATAGGTGGACTCAAAATCAACTTTACGCGATGTTCATCTACTACAACATTGGCAAATTCATCTATTTTTTGTCTATCTATATAATGCTCAATTTTGCTCACTAACAGGGCATCTGTTGTTAAGGTTTGCTGTTTTTCTTCTTGTATCTCACCAAATTTCACTTGAAAATCTGTAATAAAATTATGTGTTTTCTTCTCGTTATAAGACAATACAAATAACAATACAAATAACATCATAATAAAGGTGACTAAATCCCCATATACGGTTTGTACGTCACCGCTTTCAGAATCTCCGGTATCAACGTTAGCTACTTTTTTTCGTCGCAAGGCCACTGGGCACCTCTACTTCTTTTTTTCCAAATCTTTTCGGCTTGAATGGATAAAGGAGGTTAAGTGTTTTTCGACTTTTAATGGAATTTCTTTATCTAGAACCATATTCATCCCTTCAACAACAATTTCTTTGGCCAAGACCTCTTGATCACTCAGGTTTTTAAGTTTATTGGATAAAGGGATAAATAATAATGATGAAAAGAATAGTCCGTACAAGGTCGTCAATAAGGCCAAGGCCATCCCCCCGACTATATTATCGATATCTGTGACATTCTTTAATACCTGAATAACCCCAATAACGGTACCGGCCATCCCAAACATAGGAGCAAATGACCCCATGGTTCGAACTGTACTAACCATCTTTAAATGCCTATTTTTAACTTCAATGATATCTGCTTCTAACGTCTGAATAATAAAGTCTTTTTCAAGGCCTGCTCCTACCATCTCTAAACTTCGTGTTAAAAACATATCGTTGATCCCTTTTGAGCTATCTCCTAAAGCTTGTCTGGACATATTTTGTGCATTCTGAGAAAGATCAACTAAAATTTTAATCATCTCATAAGGCATAACAAACTGTCGTTTACCAAAAATAACACGTCTTAATATTTTAAAAAGTCCTCCAAAATCTTCAAATGAACTACTAATTAATGTTGAGGCTAGGGTTCCAAAAAACACTAAAACAAACGCATCTACCCGAAGATATACCACAATATCTTCTCTCATATCCGGAGCCCCAAAATAGAGGGCAAAAAATGCGATAACAAATCCTGCTATGACGTTTAAATTCATGCTAACTCCTTATGCCTTTCTTAATTTATCCATTATATTAATTTTTCCTGATGTATCCATTTTCTTGATTAAGGCAATAATGGCATCTTGAGCTTTTTCGATATCAGCAGCATGTGTCACATCTGTTTTGAGCTCTAAATACTGATTGACCATATCTTTGGCAGCCTTCGTTAAATTTTCCACGACTACATCAAACAAATCTTGACTCACATTAATCAAGGATACGGCCAATTGCTCTAAATTGACTTCCGACAACACCACCTGTAACTCCCTTTCTTCTAATAAAGATAAATCTTCAAACAAAATAAGGTGTGGGCGAATTTTTCGATATCCTGCTGCATTTGATTTCTTGGCCAACTCTACAATATTTTTCTTTTCTGTACTGGATAATTGTCGTAACACGTTTGACACTTTCGATTCTCCCCCAATAAAACATTCTAAATCTGCTTTAAGCTTCTTTTCTAATTTGTCTAAAATCACTTTACTACCCAAACGCTGGTCTACTAACGACATGGCCACCTGTGTCTGCACTTTTACATCTACACCTTTCAGCAATTTGGCTGCTAATGGCGCTTGTAAAAACGAGGCAATCAAACAAATGTATTCTGCTTTTAAGTTCTGAGAATTTACCAAATACGAAAAATCTGAGATATTTTCGGCTGTAACAAAATCAAAATAGTATTTAATACTGGGTGCGCCTCCTACACTCATAGCTCCAGGCGCGCCTCCTCCGCCCATATTTTCTGGCAACTCTAAATTTGGGTTCACATTAATAGCAGGGCCTCCTTGGCCTCCTCCCGTCTCTTTTGCCAATAATTTATTTTGGTACATGACATACGCAACAATTAAACCTAATAGCAGCAATGCAAAGATGAGATAAAACACATTTTCGGGTGTAAGCAAGGGTTCTACTCCTGGAACGATGGTAATATTTTGTGTTTCTTTATTGGGGTCTTCGTAAAATGCTTTATATTCAAACTTCACAACATCTCGACCTTGTTTCGCGCCCAGAATTTCTCTGAGTACTTTTTCGGCGCGTTTGGCCTTGCTTCGTGGGTAACTTTTATTGGCTAATACATAGATCAGCATTTTGGTGATTCTAGGAGCTGTCATTGATGTTACAGAATCATAAGGAAGCTGGTTCAAAGACCCTGGGGCTATATTTTTAAGTGCGGGAACTCCGGGCAAAATATAGACTTCTTTTTGAGAACTTTTGGATTTGGATCGTTTGGGGTTACTTTCTTGTGTATATTTCACGGAATATTTTGAGTCTGTCATAGCCACTTGAATTCTGACGATAAAATTATTTTCACCAAACATGGCATCCAGTGTTTTTTGGGCAACTTTAGTGAGATTATCTTCAACAAGATATTTATCTGAAGCGGCAAAGATGCATGAAGAGCACAATAAAAGTATAATCATTCCTTTTAGCAGCTGTCTCATTTTTTCTCCTTTTTTGTTTTCTTTTTAGCTCGAGGTATTTTTACGACCCATTTTCCATCGTCATCTTCTTCAACGATGACTTGAATGCCTTTCATCTGTTGTCTGACCTCTTGCGCGTAGCTATAGGCGGTATTCGAATCGTTAACCTTTCGCAAGACTTGCATCTCGACATCTTCGGCAACCGTTTCTTTCTTTGCCTTTTTCTTATTTAAAAACGCTTTGACTTCGGCATCTTGTCGTTTTAGTTCCACCTCTGCGTTTTTTATAAACGTCTGAAGATTTTTATCTTTTGGATTGAGGTATAAAGCCCGTTTCCAAGCAGCGATTGCTTTTTTCACTTCACCCGACAAATAATAGGCAGATCCCAAACGTTGTGAGATATCAGCATTTTCTGGATCAAAATTAATAAGAACTTCCAAAGATTCAATTGACTTTGCAGGATATCCGCTACGTAAAAACACCAGAGATTCTTTCCAATATTTAGATTCGATATTTTCTACTTTATATTGTCCTAAGGGCAGATCTAGACAGCGTTCTAACAATTGTTTGGATTCATAGTTTTTACGATCTAAATACAGTGATTGGATCAAGATATCCCGAGCTAGGTTATTTTTTTCGAGCAAAATATTTTCTTTTCCTGAACGTTGTAAGCGTTTAACGGTACGTTGGGTACTGGCATCCAGCGATTCATCTTTACCGAACTGTCTAATATTTTCCTCATTATCTTCTTTAATTTTAGAAAATGTATTCAGTGTTTTTTTGGTCTTTTTTTGTTTTTCAGTGAGCGCTTCGGTAGGAAGAAGTAGAAGTTGTTCTCTGGCTTTATCATATTGGCGTTGTTTCATATATTTATCGAATTTGTCAGAAGTGTCCTGCATTTCTTCGGTAAGAATCACACGACCTTGTGATTGAGGGGCCGACAAGGTAGGTCTATCCGACTGGATGGAGATATCATCAACAGACTCTATTTCTTGAGAAAAGTCGAGGTCATTTTCTTCTTGAGCAGGAGGGGCTTTATCGGGTTTATCTCCAACAGCATAAAGCCCAGGAGCTCCTAGAAGAGCAATAGAGATTAGTAGTAGTAGTATTTTCTTCATAGTGATGTGGACACTTTTATTATAAAGCGCTTTCTCCTCTCTTTAAAGAGTTATTGCTGTTTCTGGCATTGAGTAAAAGATAGTTCACGCCATTTTCCTCGATATCTGCACGTTATCAGAACGCAAGTATTTAACATTTTCCATAAAAAACAATTACACATTCCCCAAAGCCCCACTCCCTAAACATCCCAAACACAAGATCTAAGCATTTTTACTCTTTTTTATTTTTTTTGTTTATTTTTTTTACTTTATGGGTAATGAAGAGTATTGAAAGGGAAATAAATTTTTTGGAGGAGAAATATGTCGACAAGACCAGCAGGAGGAAAAAAATTCAAACCTGGAGGAAAGGGATGGCCAGGAGTCAGACACAGTGAAACATCAATAAAAGGCGCTTTAACTATATTAAAGAGTAATTCCACCGTCTCAAAAAAGTATGGTGCATTGCAAACTCTAGCAAAGCAAGCCGATTTTGAAATTGATGGAAGCAATGTACGAAATAAAGCAAAACTGTGTTTAAGGACTAATGAAGACCTTTGCAAGATGATTTTAGGTGACTTTGATGATGATTATGCAAACGAGAATGACCTCGCAGGAACACCTGTACCTAGTACCGAACTAGATTCACTTAAAGCTCTTGTAGCAGAGGTAAAACAAGAAATGGAAGCAGCAGGCGACCCTCTCTATGCTAGTGGAGATGGAAGAGCTGTAGCCATTAGAACAACTACTCCTCCCCAAGGCCCTTTACCTAAAAGAGCCTCTATTGAACTCGATTATGAAGTAGATGTAGGTGATGAATATGATAATGTAGGAGGACTCAAAGAATTTAACCAAGAAGAAATTTTGAAAGAAATACATGGAATAGAAAGACCTACGGATAAGGCAGCTGCTTATAAAGAAGTTGTAAAGATTCTTTTAGGATTTGACCGCCCAACTGATCGAGCGCAGTATACAGATTTAAAAAGGGACATTACAAAAGCACTGAACGAACTTGAGCTTGGATCTAGTGACGCAGTAACGTTTAATCAAGCTGATGTAACTACCACGTTATTCGAGGGTGCAACAGCTAATTCAGGTCTTGCTGTATGGTCTACATATGACAGTCCTTAAAATCAAACAAACTTTAAAAATCTGGAATGAATCTAGACAGATACATATCCTACAACTCTTACGAGGCACAATAACGTAATTATTATTCTTAATTCTTAGAGCGACGTGTAAGCAACCACATGAAGGCAGTGGCTGGTACAGGCTCTGAGTCCACCTTGGTTGAGTCCCGGAGGGGCAAGTTGTGGGCTCTGCGCTTGCCAGGGCCTTCCGCTGATTGTTTGAGCGCAAAGGTGCAAGCGTTTTTTTGCTTCCTTTTTTTGCGCTACAAAAAAAGCAGGCCGGGGTTGTTAGGGGGTGGCAGTCCCCCTAACCAGGTCAGCAAGAAAACCACGACACCTTACGA